>JBJEQM010000317.1:0-5621 GCA_051881755.1 Oscillospiraceae bacterium | reverse complement strand
AGAGCGATTATAACGCAGATTATCTGGGCGGCGTTGACGTTAAGGGTAAAGCCGAAAGCCAGCTTGAACACAATAAGGTCAAGCACCATGGGCGAGCCCGTGTCGATGCCCACGGAGAGATTATACGCCAGCCACGATAAAAACGGCACCCCCGAACAGAGATTTGCTATTACCGTGCCAAGCACCACTCCCGCAAGGAGAAAAAACAAAAACGCTACAGTCCTTTTCAGTCCGCTGTTCATAATTTACCATTCCCTTATCAAATAATTCCTCTGTAATACAATCCCCTTGTAAAGCCCTTTTCCGCAGGATTTTTCCTTTCGCGGCAGCAGGCTATGACCCGCCGCACTTCCTCGGGAGACTCGTCGTAAAAATCCAGCTGCACAAAGGACGCGTTCACCTCGTTCAGCCTGTCCGTCATAACCAGCAGCTCGCTGTTGAGCACCTCGCATGAGATACCGTCGCAGCGCACGGGGAAGGTGCGTCCCGTCCTGTCGGTCAGCGCTCCCGTGCAGCTTTTGCAGCCGCCCACAGCCTGTCTCACGGGGCAGTTCCTCGTCAGCATAAGCGGCAGCCTGCCGTATATTATCATGCCGTACGGGAGGCAGTCTCCCATGGTATTTATCTGCGTAAGCTTCATCTCAAAGGAAGCCGTCGCGTCCGCCAGACCAAGCTGCGCCAGCGCTTTCAGCGACATTGTATTTGTTACGTTCAGTCCGAAACCGCCGTGCATTGTCAGCCCCATATCACGGCATATTTTTACATGGGCGATATTTGTGCAAAGATAAGCCTTGCAAAAATCAATGCGCTTTATCTTATTGATAAGCCCGTTTTCATCGGCGGCAAAGCGCGGCAGGGATATAATGAGCCGCTCCGAAAATACCGCGCATCTGTCTGGATATTTCAGCGCCAATTCCAAAGGCACAATGACCTTTTCTATATCATCGGTTATGCCGTCAAGCTGCTCGATACGGCTTATCTCCGCGCGCAGCAGCCGAGGCTTGATGTTCATCAGCTTTATAAAATTAAGGTCGGTTTCGCCTGTTTTATACTGTGGTGTATTTTGCCTTATCCGCGCCTTATCCATGCTTTCGCATACCTCGCGGCGCATGGCGTTTATCTGCGACGCGGGCAGCATAAGTCCACCGTCCGTATCAAGGGATATACTGCCGAGAGTATACACCGTGTCGCCCAGCTTGGAAAGCTGCTTTTCAAGAGCCGCCGTATCCGTGGGACGACTTACCGCCTCCTGCGGTACATCTCCTTTAGCGCTTACGCTTATTCCCTCGCAGGACATTGCAAGCGACCACGGCATATCACGCTTTATGACCGCGTGAAAATCCGCCTCCGCCGATTTTGTCTCTTTGCGGTACAGCTCACGAAGCTCGGGCAGCACCTTTTCCGCGGAGACAACGTCCTCCTTTTGGCGTGTGCCGAACATATCCGCACCAAGCTTTCCCCTAAGATAGCCGTCGGTAAAGCCGCTGCGCGAAAATACCGCGCGCAGGCGCTCCATATCGGGCTTTCTGCCTTCCACCGCGTCACGGCACGCCGTCACCGCCGCCGCAACATATTCCGCGCGCTTCATTCTGCCCTCAATTTTCAGCGAGGACACTCCTGCTGCGGCAAGCTCCGCGATATGCTCCGCGTGGGACATATCCTTCAGCGAAAGGTCGTAACGCTCCCGACCTTTTATGGCAGAGAAAGGCAGCCTGCACGCCTGAGCACACATTCCCCTGTCGGCGCTTCGTGAGCCTATCATGGCGCTCATGTAGCATTGTCCCGACACGGACATACACAGCGCACCGTGGACAAAGGCTTCCACCTCAATGTCCGCAGTGCATATCTCCCGTATCTGCTCCAGCGACAGCTCTCTCGATACAACAACGCGGGAGAAGCCCAGCTCTTTCGCAAGAAGCGCACCCTGCTTTGTGTGTATGGTCATCTGCGTGGAGGCGTTGAGCTTCATGTCGGGCAGTATCTCGCGTATCATACGCGCCGCGCCAATATCCTGCACAATAAAAGCGTCCATACCTATTGCGGCAGAACGCTTTGCGGCAGCGGCGACCTGCTCCAGCTCGCCGTCGAAAAACAGGGTATTAAGCGCCTGATATATCTTCACATTATGGAGATGACAGCAGTCCGCCGCCTTTTCAAGCTCCTCGTCGGTGAAATTCACCGCGCCTGCTCTGGCGGAATATTTGCTGCCGCCCACATAAACTGCGTCAGCGCCGCATCGCACGGCGGCAATAAGACTTTCCATGCTGCCTGCAGGCGCTAAGATCTCGGGTCTGCTCATTTCTTGCTCTTTTCGCTCAGCCGGTTATCTATACCTGCTTTCATCTCGGAAATTTTAAGGTCGTTTTCCAGCTGTGATATCTTTATTTTCAGCGCGTCTATCTCCTTCTGCGCCTCGTCGCGCTCGGCTCTTGCCTTGCAGGCGTCGTTGACGTACTCCTTTATCTGTGTGCGGATATTATCAATGCTTTCGTTGGCTTTCTGTGCGTCGTCGAAAGCGGAGAGCGCTGCCAATACGGCGGCAGACTGGATAGTCAGCGACTTCGACTGTGAAGTCATCTCGTTGATAGCATTCTCCACTTTTTTCGCCAGAGAGGTATAATAGCTGGGTTTTTCCTCGCTCATAAGGGAATAATCCTTGCCGCAGATAGTAACCTTGACCTTGTTCATATACCGATTTCCTTTCACGAAGATATTGTTAATATTATTATACAACAAAAAATTCGGTATTTCAATAGAAAAACAGAAAAAAAGCAAATCTGTATTTTTCATATTGATCCAAGATACGAAAACAGTTGTAAATAAAAAGGACTTACTCAAATGAATAAGTCCTGAATATCTTATGTATTTTCGTACATTAAATGTTCTTCAAGCATTTCACCAATTCTATTGGTAGCTACTCTTGTTATTTTTCCGTCGTGGCGTATTTCCTCAAGCTGTACTTCCATATTATCCATACGCTTTTCCATATTATCCATACGCTTTTCCATATTGCCTATACGCTTTTCCATATTGCCTATACGCTTATCTATATTGCCTATACGCTTATCTATATTGTCCATATGATCGTTAATCTGTACTTCCATATTATCCAAGCGCTCATTTATTTGCTTTTGACCCTCAATTAACTGAAGCAGCATTTCCTCTGTGTTCATAATACATACCTCCCGTCGGTTATATTATATACCAATAATTATTCAATTGTCAAGCCTTTTTAAAATAAAACCGGACGGATAGAAAACCCGTCCGGTCAATGTAAACCGAATTTATCCCTTTACCGCGCCGAGCATGATACCCTTTTCAAAGTACCTCTGCATAAACGGATATACAAGCAGGATAGGAATAATTGTTATCATGGATATTGTATACTGTATAACCTTGGTGTTGAGAGCGTTTGCCACAACGGTACTGTCCGAGCTGCTGGCACCGTTCATCATGGCGCTCAGGTTGGAGGACTGGTTGAGGTAAACATAAAGTCTGTGCTGCAATGTATACAGCTGAGGAGAGTTTGCGTTGTAGATAAGGGAGTCCTGGAAGGAGTTCCAGTGTCCTACAGCGCCGAATATGGCGATGGTGGCAAGTATAGGCTTGCTTAACGGCCATATTATCTTGTGGAATATGGTCCAGTAGCCCGCGCCGTCGATAAAGGCGCTCTCCTCGATCTCGCCCGGTATGGACTCGACGTAGGTCTTTACAAGGATAATGTTATAGGGCGATACGATAGCAGGGATAACATATACGAGAAATGTATTTGTCAGACCCAGCATAGCAAGGTTCAGGTATGTAGGGATAAGTCCCGCGCTGAAATACATTGTTACAACAAGGAAGCGGTACCAGAATTTCTTGTGCCACATCTCGTTTTTGGTCATAAGGTATCCTGCAAGGGCGGAGGCGAAAACCATCAGCGCTGTACCGATGACCGTTCTCAGTATGGTTACCAGACAGGAGCTCCACAGGTCGCTTACGTTTCCCATGGCAATGTAGTTCTGTATGGTCAGCTCGCGGGGATAAAATGTGATGAGTCCTCGTCTTACATAGTCGTTGTTGGAAATGGTATTGATAAAAATATAGTAGAACGGGAAAATACAGCTTAATGTAAATACGGTAAAGAAAGTATAGTTGAGGATATTGAATATAATATCCTGAGGCGTTAATTTTACCTTGGACTTATGCTCCTTGAAGTACTTCTTCTCTTCCTTTTTCAGAGCTCTTTCCTCTTTGCTTAAAAACAGTGCCATTCAGACGCGCCCCCTTTATACAATGCTTTCGCCGCGGACAAGCTTGGATATTCCGTTTGCGGCAAAGAGAAGAATTACGCTGACGATGGATTTTACCATACCGATAACGGTGGACATAGGAATAAGTCCGCTGCCGATACCGAGGTTGTAAACATAAAGGTCAAGCACTTCGATGGTGTTTCTGTTTACTGAGTTGGAGAATACAAGGTACTGCTCCATACCGTTTGTAAGGATATTCGCCACGGACATAAGCAGCAATACCATATATGTGGGAATAAGCTCGGGAATGGTTATGTACCACATTTTCTGGAAGCGTCCCGCGCCGTCAACGGTGGCAGCCTCGTAAAGCTGCTGGTCGATACCCGTAATTGCGGCGATATAGATGATAGCGCTCCAGCCTGTGCCCTTCCACAGTCCCCATGCAAGCATTTTCAGCCACATATGGGAGGAATCCATAAGGTAGTTGGTCGAAGAAGGCACGCCGATACCTGTAAGGAAGGTATTGATAAAGCCGTCGGTGGAGAAGATAGCAAGTGCGATAGCGTATACAAGTACCCAGCTGATGAAGTTAGGCACGGTGGTAAAGGTCTGGATAAATCTTCTGTAGTGGACGTTCTTGATCTCCGAAAGGAAGATAGCGAATACCATCGCTACCCAGCTTGTGGCGATACCCAGTCCGCTCATGGCGAGGGTGTTTTTCAGCACGCGGACAACATCGCTCTTGGTGGCGGAGTTCTGGAACAGCGCCGTGAACCACTTGAAGCCGACAAACTTGTCCATCGTAAGAGTCTCGCCGGACTTATAATCGAAGAAAGCGTATCTCCAGCCAAAAAGCGGCAGATAGGAGAATACGAACGCCAGAACGATAATGGGCAGCATCATAAGGAACAGCCTGTATTTTGCTTCCATTTCAAAGTGCGCCGTCTTTTCGGGTGCGGGAACAATAACAAGCACCGCTATTGCAAGCACCAGCACGACAGATGTAATAACCACATATCCGTAAAACGCATTTGGGAACATGGGCATTGCCTTTTCCAGATTTTCGGAAAGCTCCAGCATAGCGTGAGCTCTGTAAATGCCGAAAAGTCCGCCAAATTCAACAACAGCGCCGCCTGCGGTGAAAAATCCGCCCAGCTTTTTCAGCTTATTGTTGCCCAAGGACATACAGCCGCCGATAATGAGCAGCACGCACGCCGCGATTATAATAATACTGGAAGCTGAAACGAGCTTGAACGCCTCCTCGGGCACCCAGCCTCTTGAAAAGGAACGCTTCATTTCCGTTACAAGGGATTCATAGGACGCTCCGCAGGTGAAAAGGGACATATTCTTGTTTATCTTTTCGCTTATGCGGGCAGGGTTAGATCG
>JBJEQM010000316.1:0-5622 GCA_051881755.1 Oscillospiraceae bacterium | reverse complement strand
TGGTAAAGTATGTTATTGACAAAACGGGGGTTTTAGTGTATTATAATATAGATATTTAATACTTTCTTAAATGTATGCTGCTTCGGATAAGGACTCCGAAGCCCGATTTAAAATATATTTTGGGAGAATCAACTATGGATGACGTTCTTGATTTGAATTATTTGTTTAAAGTGTTTAAAAAACACATTGTGTTTATTATACTCATTGCCATTATCGGCGGCTCGGCAGCTTTTGTGGTATCAAATTTTCTTATTGAAAAAAAGTATACCTCCGAAGCTATGCTTTATGTTGAAAATAACCAGCAGGTGTCCGATACGGTAAACGTCAATGATATTACCGCCGCTCAGAAGCTGGTAAATACCTGCCAGATACTTTTCAAAAGCAATACCATGATGGAAAATATAATAATAAATCTGGATCTGCCTTATACAAAGAATCAGCTCAACAATATGATAACCGCACAGTCGGTGAACAGCACCGAGGTAATGTCCCTCAAGGTGGAGAGCTCCGACCCTCAGGAGGCTCAGATCATTGTAAACGAGCTGGTAAGACTTGCAAATATTGAGTTTGCCAGAGTTATCAAGTCGGGCTCTATCGAGGTCATCGACTACGGCGAGGTCAACACCAGCCCCTCCTACCCCAACGTTAATCTTATCACTGCGGCAGGACTGCTTATCGGCGCAGTTCTGTCCTACATAATAGTATTCATCAAGGAAATGTTCGACGTTGTTGTCAAGCACGACGACGACCTTGCGAAAATGTACAATATCCCCGTTTTCGCCGAGATCATGGACTTTAACGCCAAGACCAAAAATTCCAAGTACGGCTACGGAAAATACGGCAGCTACGGTTACGGCTATGGATACGGCTACGGCAAGAAGCAAACTTCGGACAAGCCTGCCGCTCCTGTGGGAACGGAAGAGGGTCTGCTCATTTCCGACAATACCCCCTTTGCCATCACCGAGGCGTATAATACCGCCCGTACAAATATCATGTTCTCCGTTGCGCCAAGCAAGTTTAAGATAGTTGCGGTCACCAGCTGCAACCCTTCCGAGGGTAAAAGTACCACCTGCCGTAATCTTGCCATTGCTTTTGCCAACGCGGGACACAGCGTTCTCCTTGTTGAATGTGACCTTAGAAAGCCTACCATGGCAAAGGCATTCAACCTGAAGCAGGGCAACGGTCTTTCCACCATTCTCGGTGGCTTCTGCAGCGTTAAGGAAGCTGTAAATGCCAATGTTATCGAAAATCTTGATATTATATGCGCAGGCGATATCCCTCCCAATCCGTCGGAGCTGCTGGGCTCTCCTGCCATGAAGACCTTCCTTGAAGCGTCTGCGGGGCAGTACGACTTCGTATTCCTTGATACCCCGCCTGTAAATGTTGTTACCGACTCCCAGCTGATGAATGACATCGTTGCGGGAATGATATTCGTTATAAAGGAATCAAGCACGACGCATCCCGATATTCAGGAGGCAGCCGGCAAGATAGACCTTGCAAACGGCAAGATACTTGGATTTGTCAAGACCTTCTGCTTTGCAGGCAAGAGCGGACGCTACGGCAAAAAGTACAGCTCCTACAAATATAAGTATGAATACAAATCGGCTTCCGCCGAGGAGTAATGTTTCGCTTGACCCGTTCCGATTGGAGAGATTAAATGGTTGTATACATTTCGCTGCTTGCAGCCTTGGTCATTCTCGGCATACCCCTATGCAGCAAAAAATGCGGAAAATGGGGCAGAGCGGTATACTGCGTCATTGCGGCGCTGATACTTATATTTACCGCCTCCGTGCGGCTGAATGTCAGCTATGATTACAATTATTATGCGACTGCTTATACCGAACTGACTTTTTCCGACATAAGCGACATAATGGTAGACAGATATGAAAAAGGCTTCCTTCTGCCGCTGTACATACTCAATCTTATCTCGGAAAATTACGTGCTTTGCTTTGTTTATGTTGCGGTGGTCGTATACGGCGCGGTCTTTGCATATATTTACAAAAATTCCGATATCCCGTGGGTCAGCGCGGCTGCGTTCCTCTGCTTCGGGCTGTTTTTCAACTCGCTGTGCTTCCTGCGGCAGATAATTGCTGCGGTAGTGGCAGCTTACGGTATGAAATACGCAGTAAAGAGTCAGCCCTATAAGTATATGATAATGATGCTTATGGCGGGCGCGTTCCATTGGTCGGCGCTGCTGCTCGTACCCATGTACTTCCTGCTTCGCATAAAGCCAAGCTACGGATATCTGGGAATTATGGCAGGGCTTGTGACGATATTCTGCATCTTTTCCCGAAAGGCTATGCTCTGGGCGATAGATGTATTCTATATGTACAGGGGTTATAATATTGAGACAAATGTTGAAGCCAGCATGGGTCTCACACCTGCTTACTGTATAATGTTCGGCATACTTTTCGCGGTGTGCTTCCTGTTCAGAAAGCGGCTCATCGCCAAGAACGAGGCGAACATAGTTTACATAAACTGTCTGATGTATACCACTATCTTTGAGATATTCGGTGTCAAGCACGCCATACTTTCAAGGTTTGCTATACTGTTTTATATTACGCCTATCCTTTATCTGCTGCCCGACGCGGTGGTGGTCATCAAGGAATATATCGGCGAGAAATTTACATATCCCAAGCGCAGAATGGCAGTTTCTGTGTGCTCGGTCATGGCTGCCGCGGCATATTTTGCAGGCTGCTACTGTATGCTAATGGCAAATGATTACAACGGCGTTATGCCATATGAAACATTCCTCGGAAAGGATGATTCGGCGTTATACAGCGAAGGCTCCGGCGGAGATTTCGGCTGGGACGACGATGAAGAGGACATAAAGGCGGAAGAGGAGGAGCTGGCAGATCAGCAGTCTATGGCGGCTGAGACGCAGGCGCCCGACGCGGAAGATACGGTCTCCCCCGCTCAGACAGGAGAATCGGAGACGGCTGTTCCCGAGACGGAGCAGGATATATCCGATATGTACGAAGAGGAAGACGAGGACGATTGGGACGACGCTTCCTTTGATGAGGACGCTTTCAACGACGCTCTTGTAAGCCAGCTTGAAGCTCTCGGATAAAGAGCGTTTTACCGAATGGAGTTTTAACATGAATGATACTTCAGCTGCGGCTAAGACCGCCGACAATAAGGTCAGCATAAAAAAGCTCAGTGGGCACGGCAGAGTGACCGATGATATGATGGTCTGCTTTGCTATAACGTTCACGGCGGCTGCTATGCACTATGTCGGAAATATGCCGCAGAGATTTACCGATATATATAATGCCGTGCTGCTCATGCTGTTTGTTTTCACATGGCTTTGGGCAAGCTGCCGCAGCGGCATGAAAGGAAGATGGCCATTTGCGGTGTTTACTTCCTGTTTCTGGCTGATACCTCAGATAGTCATCAGTCTGTACGAAAGCGGTCCTGCGGTATTCGGTCTGAGCATAACAGCTTATGTGCTTTCCGAAGCGTTTGGTCTGCTGATAATGACTCCCGTAAGGACTCTCGGAGAGCTTGTGGGACTTGAGGGAGCGGCTCCCACTGTTATATTTTTTATATTCTGCGCGGTGAGCTATCTTGGCGGTATGCTCGTCAAGGAAAGGCGCCGCAGCACCCATGAAAGGTAATTACGCGTATGCGTTAATTATAAATCTTAGGGAAAGGAGGACATATCGACATGAAGAGTGTAAAGAAAATCGTTAGCATTATCTGCGCTTGTGTTATGACAGCTTCCGTAGCTGTTACAGCATTTGCTGCTGACTATGCTCAGCCTGTAGGCCCCATCGCTCCTGTTGAACCTACTACCAGCACAGTATCCGCTACTGAAATAAAGGGTCTTGCTGATAATGGTACAGTTGCAGTTAACGTTTCCAGCTCCAGACTTATAATCAAGCCTTCTACACTGAAAACGCTTGCTGCTAAGGAAGATGCAGCTATCGAGTTCGTTTCTCCTAAGACAACTATCACAATTGAGTCTGACTCAGTTAAGAAGGTTGCGAGAATCGACCTCAGCATGAAGGTAACAAACTCTGCTTCCAGAACAAGGATCAGGATGAAGTCCAATAAAGAATTTGGCGCTGAAATCAAGATCACAGTTACCAGCTGCAAGATGAGTGCCAATACTCTCGCAAAGGCTCACGTATACTGCGACGGCGAGGATCTCGGTCCCGTTGAACTCGACGAGAACGGCTATCCCGTAATCACAGTTACAAAGGGCGGCGTTTATGAGATCAAGTAATTGTTCTCACTGATCGGTCGGGCTGAAAATTGCCTGACCGGTCACGAAATGCGCTTTATATCGGGCGTATTTCGTGACCGGTCATGTTCTGACAATCAATATACAATTTCGGCGAAAGGAGTAGGCGCTTATGTGAGGGCGCTGTAACGTTTTATGTCGGGAAAGGTAAAGCAGATCATAATAATTGCCGTGATTTTGGCAGCATTGGCTGCTGCGGCGTGTATATTTGTATTCAGCGGCAGTAAAGAGGACGGTGAGGCTAAGCTCCTTGCGGCTGCGGAAAATTATTATAAGGCTCTTGATTATGATAAAGCCATTGCAACGTATAACAGAATAATTTCGGAAAACAGCTCCTGCGCGGAGGCTTATATCGGCCTTGCGGACGTTTATATTGATATGGGCAACGAGGCGAAGGCTTCCGAGATACTGGAACGAGGTATTAACGAAGCCAAGAGTGCAAACAGCGTTGCGGACAAGTTCAAGGATATTTTCGGAGACGAGAGCTATGCCGAGCTGTTCAGCTCCGGCGCCGATGTATCGGAGGAAAATGTTCTCCCTCCAGAGGAAAGCGAAGAGCTGACGGAGGATATCCCCGATGAGACAGAGCCTGCTGTTACAGAGATACCCGATGAGGAAGAGGAAGAGGCGGAGAGCGCGGAAACCGAAGTAACCACCGTTCCCACGGAGACTGAGACCGCCGCGCCGACTACTGCAGCAACAACTGCCGCTCCCGTTGTATACACAACAGCAGCCACAAGAGCAGCAACGTATACAACCACCCTCGCGACAACTACCACCCTTGAAACAACGACTACAACTACCGCCGCTACCACAGTACCCACAACGGTGACCACTGCCGAAACCACAACTACGACTGTCAGCTACAAGCTTAACCTTTACGCTCCCGAGTCGCTGACTATCAAGGTGCCGAATTTCATCGGTCAGCGCGAGGATTATGTTACCGAAGTGGCTGCAAGCAAGGGCATCACGCTGGAATGTATATATGAATATAACGAAGAATATGCTGCCGGAAGAGTATTCCAACAGAGCTTCAGCAACGGCGAAAAGATCGCGCCGTCCATGATAATGTACGTTCATGTAAGTCTCGGCAGCAAGAACGCCCAGACCGAAGCGCCTGTCGTTACCACGGCTGCTACCACCTTTAAGTCGGAGATAAAGCTTATCAACTTCAAGGGAATGTCTATAAAGGATGCCCAAACATGGTGCAAGCAGAACGGACTTCTCCTTGACGTTACCGACGAGGGCGAAGAGGGCGGCGCTATCAAGAAGCAGAGCCCTGCTTTCGGTGTTAAGGTCACACCGGGAACTACCATTTATGTTGTTAACTGATGCTGTATTAATACGGAAAATCTGTAGGGCGGATTATGTATCCG
>JBJEQM010000315.1:0-1539 GCA_051881755.1 Oscillospiraceae bacterium | reverse complement strand
CATAATTCCGCATTTTACCATAAGCTCCGCAACGCATTGAGCGCTTCTTGCGGGTACGGTGATTATACCGATATGGATATTAAGGCGCTCGCAAAGGTTTTTCATCTTGTCGATGGTCATTATCTGCTTGCCCTTTACGCTTGTGCCCACAACGGACGGGTCAATGTCAAATGCCGCCACAATATTCAGTCCGTAGCTTGCAAAGCCGTCGTAGCCAAGCAGAGTCCTGCCAAGCTGACCGGCGCCCACGATGACCGCGTCTTTGGCGTTGTCATAGTCGAGAAACGTGATAAGGGTCTCAATAAGACGGTTTATTTCGTAGCCCGTTTTAGGCTTGCCCACCGCTCCGACGGAGGCAAGATCCTTGCGCACCTGAACATAATACAGCTTCAGATCCTCGCCTATTTTCGTGGCGGATATCTGCTCCACACCCTCCGCTCTTTTTTCCATAAGATACTGGAGATAAACGGGCAGACGAAGCAGAGTGGGCTTGGGTACGCTCTTTACATCATGTGCGTCCGCCGACGAGGGCTTTTCGGGGTGAAGCTCCGCCGTAATTTCGATCATAGTAATTCTGCCTTTCGGATAAAATATGTATCAAAGTTTAAGTACGTAAATTGCGTCGCTGATGGTTTTTTCAGCCGCTTCCTTGCCGTATTTGTCAACGGCAAGCTTGTCCTTGGGACCGTGAGTCAGGCAGGCAGGACCGCCGATACAGCCGTCAACGCACGCCATGCCCTCGATGAAATTCTCCTGTAATACTCCCTTGGAGGCTTTCAGCAGCGCTGTTCTGCACTGCTCCAGACCGTCGCAGACAACAGGCTTCAGCTTGAATACGTCGTCCGTTATCTGCATTTCCGACAGCGCTTCCTTTACGGCGTCCGCAAGACCGCCCGAGCGCGCGAATATTCTGCCGTAATATGAAGCGTTATCAAGGAAGTCCACGGGCAGCTCCGCAAGAGATACGCCCTTTGCGTCAAACAGCGCCTGAAGCTCCTCAAAGGTAATGACGTTGTCAACATACTGACGGACGCTCTCCTTTTTCGCTTCGCTCTTCTTGGCGGTGCATGGACCGATGAAAACGACTTTACATTCGGGATTGTGTTTCTTGATATAACGAGCAAGCTCCGCCATAGGCGAGAGATTGTGTGAGATATGCTTTGCCACGTCGGGGTATTGCGTCTCAATATACTTTACGAACGCAGGACAGCAGGAGCTTGTGAGGAAGCCCTTTTCAACCAGCTCGGACGCTTCTCTGTACGCCGTCATATCCGCGCCCAGAGCCGCTTCCATTACGCTGTAAAAGCCCAGCGCCTTGATACCCGATACCACCTTGCCTATCTCGGCGTTGAACTGTCCCGAAATGGAGGGCGCAACGATAGCAACGGTCTGATATTTTGTATTATTCTCGGAATTTTTTATAATATCAATGGTATCAAGAATGTAGGATTTATCGGTTATAGCGCCGAAGGGACACTGATAAACGCAGGCACCGCACTCAACGCATTTTTCCTCGTCTATCTGTGCGCAGCGGTTCTC
>JBJEQM010000314.1:0-5700 GCA_051881755.1 Oscillospiraceae bacterium | reverse complement strand
CAGAAGGAGAAAGACCACGTTGAGGGCTTCGCTCCCGAGGTTGCATGGGTAACTCACGGCGGCAGCGAAAAGCTGGAGGACAGACTCTGCGTCCGCCCCACCTCCGAGACTCTTTTCTGTGAGCACTACTCTAATATAGTACACTCCTACCGCGACCTGCCCAAGCTGTATAACCAGTGGGTAAGCGTTGTAAGATGGGAAAAGACCACCCGTCCTTTCCTCCGCTCCCGTGAGTTCCTCTGGCAGGAGGGACACACTATCCACGCCACCGCGGAGGAAGCTATCGAGGAGACCGAGCGTATGCTCAACGTCTACGCCGAGTTCTGCGAAAAGAGCCTTGCAATGCCCGTAGTAAAGGGCAAAAAGACCGAGAGCGACAAGTTCGCGGGCGCAGTATCAACATATGCTATCGAAGCGCTCATGCACGACGGCAAGGCGCTGCAGGCGGGTACGTCACATTATTTCGGCGACGGCTTCGCAAAGGCGTTCGATATAATGTATACCGACAAGGAAAATAAAAAGGTATATCCTCATCAGACCTCATGGGGCGTTACAACACGTCTTATCGGCGCTGTTATCATGACCCACGGTGACAATAACGGACTGGTACTTCCTCCCGCAGTTGCTCCCGTGCAGGCGGTCATTATCCCCATACAGCAGTTCAAGGAGGGCGTGCTGGACAAGGCAAACGCTCTTGCGGACAAGCTGAAAGCCGCAGGTATCAGAGTAAAGGTGGACGACAGCGACAACTCTCCCGGCTGGAAGTTTGCGGAGTACGAAATGAAGGGAGTTCCCGTAAGAATTGAGATAGGTCCCAAGGATATCGAAGCAAATAAGTGCGTTGCCGCTAAGAGATACAACGGCGAAAAGACCGATATCACCCTTGATAACGATATGGAGACCTTTAAGGATACTATTATAAATATGCTGGAAAAGGATATCCCCGAGGGTATGTTCGCAAAGGCGCTGGAAAACCGCGAAAAGCACACCTACTCCTGCACAACAATGGAGGAGATAACCGAGGCACTTGCAAAGAACGGCGACGGCTTTGTAAAGGCGATGTGGTGCGGCGACGAAGCCTGCGAGGATAAGGTCAAGGAAGTAACGGGCGTAGGCTCCAGATGTATCCCCTTTGAGCAGGAAAACCTCTCCGACAAGTGCGTATGCTGCGGCAAGCCTGCCAAGACTATGGTATATTGGGGCAAGGCATATTAATTGGGGAGCGAGCATTGTGAACAACGACTTTAAGGAACGCTTTGCGTTTTGTGACAAAATACAGTTTGCGGGGGTCATCTGTACGGCGGCGTGCCTTGTTATAAGGCTGGTATTTTTCCGCGGCAGCAGTATAAATCCCCTGCTGATGCTCCTGCCGCTTGGAATTGCTGTAGGCATGGGACTTGGCAAGGCGGTGCTTATCAATTTCAGCGACAACGCCGACGAGCAGGAGGACATTGTGGAGGAGTACGACAAAGCCAACCGCGAATACGAGGAGGAGCACCGCAGCAGCCCCATGAAGATAATATCCCGCGTGGGTATATATCTTGAGATAGTGACGGCTGTTGTAATGTGTATATTGAAAATGTAACGGAGGTATTTTTATGGACTATGCAAAATTTCACCGCGAGACCAATATCATTAATTTTGTAGGCGGAACGCTGACCGCCGTAAATCAGCTGCTGCTCGGTACTGTGTGCAAGGACAGCGAAAATACCCTGTTCGGTATCCTGCCCATGTCCGTGACGGGCATAATAAATTTTGTGCGCAAGCTGATATTTATCAACAGCGAGGGCTTTGACCAGGAGGCATATAAGGCTGCCGAAAAGGATCCCGAAGCGAAAAAGTACGGTATTGCGGCTGTGGCAGCGTCCTGTGCGGCTCTGGCGGCGACGATATTCTGTATCTGTGCGAGAAGTGAAAAATGCGAAGATCAATAATACCTATACTATTATTAATATGTATAATGCTGACGGTGTCGCTGACAGCCTGTCAGAGCCGCGACCCGTTTGTGGGCGAGGATAAAATACAGGCTCTGCGCAGCGAGGCGGCGGAGTATACTTCGGCGCGGTATCTGCTGATAAATGTTGAAGCAGATAAGCTGGAGCAGGTGTTTACCTACCGCTATAACGGCGACGAAACCCAGAGCTATCTTTACGAGACCGATGGAAGCGAATACTATGCCGAGTACAGCGACGGGAAGACCATGCTTCGCGGCGGGCTCACCTCTTACGAGGAGGTATCCGAGAAAGCGGAGGACTTTGCGCTGTATACCAAAAAGAAGCCTCACCCTTATTCGGACGGTCAGCTGCTGTTCTATGTCAGCGGCGCTGTAAGCTCCGCCGAGGAGACCGCCGACGACGAGGGCAACGCGGTGTATATCTATTATTACGATACGGAAAAGCTCAACAAGCTTATGGGCGGCAGCCTGACGGAGTTTGTTACCTCCTACGCCTTTGACGGTGACGGCAATTTTGTATATTTCCGTCAGCACAACGTCTCGGAGGACGGTCAGAGCTTTACCTATGAGATAACCGTGCAGGATATCAACGCCATAGATACGGTGGAAAATCCGTTTGAGAGTTGACAGAATGTTAACGTCCGTTGATTGACGTAAGCCGCTGAGCAGTATATAATTATTATATACTATATCGGAGGTGTTACCGTGAAAAAGTACGAATATGTTCATATTGTAAGTGAAAACAACAAGGCGACCACGGCTGAGTTCAAGGGCTGCCGCGAAAAAATCGACGAATATGCCGAAAAGGGATATTCCTATGCGGGATTTGTTCCGTCGGTATACGGTCCCAGCGGAAAACTGCTGGAGCTTGACCTTGTATTTGAAATTGACGAGTAAATACATTATTTTATGAAGATTTGGCGGCATTGTACGTCAAATCTTCATATTTTGTGCAATATAGCTAAAAATGCAGTGAAATATAATACAAAAGATTTACGCCGAAAATGCGAAAAATCTGCGCAAAGCCCTTGAAATCGGGAAAACGCTGTGTTAAAATATATATTGCGTGACTGCAACAATGATATGCGTTGAAGTGAAAGGTTGCCGGCGGTGTGCCGGGGAATTTTCATGGAGTATGTCCGATTTTAAACCGGGCGGCTGCAATACTGCACTGTGAGTGCTTAAACCATCGGCAGGGGGTACCTATGCCGGAAGGTAAGTGCGTGTGTTTGTTTGACTTGCTCGGGAAACGGATAGTTTCTCGGGTTTTTTGTTGAGCATCTTGCGATACACACGGCGGCGTTGAGTATTGCAACGGCGCAGGCGCGATAAGCGTCGGGCGTCATCTCGTCCCCATACATTTATACAGCTTTAAGGAGGCGATTCCAAGTGGCAGTCAATGAAAAAATGAGAATCAGAATTAAAGGTTTTGACCATGCGGTAGTCGATTCAGCGGCAGCTAAGATCGTTGAAGCGGTTAAGCGCAGCGGTGCAAGAGTTTCCGGTCCTATACCTCTTCCGACCGACAAGGAGATCGTTACGATTCTCCGTGCCGTTCACAAGTATAAGGACAGCCGTGAGCAGTTCGAGCTGAGAACTCATAAGAGACTTATCGACGTTATCAGACCTACCGCTAAGACAACAGAAGCTCTTCAGAGCCTTGAACTTCCTGCCGGCGTTGACATCGTAATGGAAATCAAGTAATTTACCATTTCCTAAAGACAGTCACCCGCAGGTCAAGTTGTGGAAACACAACCAATAACCAAAGGAGGAAAAATAATGACAAAGGCAATCATCGGCAAGAAAATCGGCATGACCCAGATTTTCGACGAAGCAACAAACAAGGTCATCCCCTTGACTGTTGTTGAAGCCGGCCCCTGTGTTGTTGTACAGAAGAAAACCGTTGAAAACGACGGCTACAGCGCACTTCAGATGGGCTTCGGCGATCTCAGAGATAAGCTTGTAAATAAGCCTATCAAGGGTCATTTTGCAAAGGCGGACGTTGCTGCTAAGAGAACACTGAAGGAATTCAGACTCGACAACGCAGAATCCGTTGAGGTTGGTACGGTTATCAAGGCTGATACCTTTGAAGTAGGCGACATCGTTGATGTATGCGGTACTTCCAAGGGTAAGGGCTTCCAGGGTACCATCAAGAAGAACAACAATTCCAGACTGAAGGAAACTCACGGTTCAGGTCCTGTACACAGACATGCAGGCTCTATGGGCGCTTGCTCGTCCCCGTCCCGTATCTACAAGGGCAAGAAGCTCCCCGGTCACATGGGTGCTGAGAGAGTTACCGTTCAGAATCTTGAAATTGTCAAGATCGACGCAGAAAATAATCTTATCGCAATCAAGGGCGCGATCCCCGGTCCCAAGAACGGAATCGTTACAATCTGCGATTGCGTGAAAAAGGCTTAATGGAAGGAGGAAGCAATAATGCCTAGTTTGAAAGTTCTCGATATGACAGGTAAAGAGGTTTCCAACATTGAGCTGTCAGAAGCAATTTTCGGTATTGAACCCAATACAGCTGCTATGCACACAATGGTAGTCAACTACCTTGCAAATCAGCGTCAGGGCACACAGTCCACCCTCACAAGAACAGAGGTAAAGGGCGGCGGCAGAAAGCCTTGGAGACAGAAGGGCACAGGTCACGCAAGACAGGGCTCTACACGCGCTCCTCAGTGGACACACGGCGGTATCGCTCTCGGTCCCAAGCCCAGATCCTACCGTTTCTCCGTAAACAAGAAGCTCAGAAGACTTGCTATGAAGTCCGCTATGTCCGTTAAGGTACAGGACAACAACATGATCGTTCTGGACGCTATCACAATGGACGAGTACAAGACAAAGACTATTGTTAATATGCTCAAGGCTATCGAGGCAGAGGGCAAGAAGGCTCTCATCGTTATGCCCGAGAATAACAGCTTTGTTGTAAAGAGCGCTGCCAATATTCCCGGCGTTAAGACAGCTCTCGTAAACACTATCAACGTTTACGACATCCTCAACTGCGAAAAGTTCATCGTTGTTAAGGACGCCGTTGCTAAAATTGAGGAGGTGTACGCATAATGCTGGCACAGGATATTGTTATCAAGCCTATCATCACCGAGAGAAGCATGGCAGGCTTGCAGGACGGCAAGTACACCTTTAAGGTTGCTAAGTCTGCCAACAAAATTGAGATCGCTAAGGCTGTTGAGGAGCTTTTCGGAGTTCAGGTAGCCAAGGTGAACACAATGAATGTTAGAGGACGTTCCAAGAGAATGGGTCTGCACTCCGGCTACACAGCTTCCTGGAAAAAGGCTATCGTTACTCTTAAGGAAGGTTCCAAGACCATCGAATTCTTCGATGGCATGATGTAAGGCCATTAAGGCTTTTACTCCTTAGCCCCTCGGGGCTTGAGTAAGTATGGAAGGTAAAGCTTCCGCAAAACATCTAAAATAATAAAAGGAGATTGACTGAAATGGCTATTAAATCATACAAGCCTACTACTCCGTCCAGACGTCAGATGACAGTTACGGACTACAGCGGTCTTTCCAAGGTCGCTCCCGAGAAGAGCCTGCTTGCTCCTCTTAAGTCCACTGCCGGCAGAAACAGCTACGGCAGGATCACTGTTCGTCACAGAGGCGGCGGAAACAGAAGAAAATACAGAATCATCGACTTCAAGAGAGATAAGCAGGGCATGAACGCTACTGTTCTCACTCTTGAGTACGATCCCAACAGAAGCGCATTCATCGCTCTCGTTCAGTACGAGG
>JBJEQM010000313.1:0-1540 GCA_051881755.1 Oscillospiraceae bacterium | reverse complement strand
ATCCCGCACGGGCGCGCACATTATCGTCAACGCTCTGGCAGAGGTGCTCAACGATTACAGCGGCAACCTGCTCTGCGTGAACAATGACAATACAATGGTATACAATTACAAATCCACCGACACTGCACCCACCCCCGACATGGCACGTCTGCCCGCGGGCACGCTGGATTATATTGTAAACACCGTTACATACGGCGGCATGGATTTCTACCTGACCAACTCGGGCAAGCGCATACGCACAAACGCGGTATCGATACAGGAAAACCGTGCTCTCGGCACGAATCCCATATCCGTGACCTCGGTATACAAGGACGGCACGGACACCATACTGAAGCTGAAAACAACGTCCAAGATACCATTCTCCATCAGCTACAACGACCAGACCTATTCCGACGGCGACAACGGATACTATTATATATCCTCATTCAGCGCCACGGGCATTACCATAACCTTTGATTATATCACGTCAATCTCCGCGGGTGATATCACATTCCCCGACAGCGCCGTATTCTCCACGGGAACGTGGAGCACGTCCAAATCGGGCGATATGACAAAGACCATGCTGACCCTGAAATTCCGACAGGCAGGCATCTACTCGGGCGTGACCGCCACATACGATTCCGAGGATAACCTTACATTCCGCTTTAACGGCTGCCGCAGCAGCATAAGCGGCGCTACTATCGTTATCGACCCCGGTCACGGCTACACGGGAAAAAGCACTTTTGACCCCGGCGCGGTAGGTCACATCAAGGAGCAGGACGCCAATCTTGCAATTGCAAAATATCTTGCCGCATATCTTGAAGAAGAGGGCGCCAACGTTATCCGTCTGAAAACGGAAAGCGAGACCTACGAGACGGAGACCCGTGCTGTGGTAGCGCGGCAGTATGATCCCGATATGTTTATTTCCGTCCACTGCAACTCCGCAGGAGAATCCGCAACGGGCGCGGAGGCGTATTATTTCACGCCATTCTCACAGCCGCTGGCGAAATATATTTCCGCGGAAATGGGAGCGTATCTCCATGACAATGTAGACTTCGGCGGCAACGGCGACCGCGGTGCGAAGTACAACTACTTCTGGGTAACGCAGCAGCAGGATTTCCCGTCCATACTTATTGAGTCGGGCTTTGTATCAAATTACACCGAAGCCATGGCGCTGGCAAATCCCACACATCAGAAAAATCTTGCCAAAGCCATCGTACGGGGTATCGAGAAATATTTTGCCGCCTGCGGCTACTCCTGCTTCGGCGAGGGCTACGGCACAGTCGGCGGAGTGACGGCAAGCAGCACGGGCGGCACGGAGATAACCGCACCGCAGGAAACGCCTGCCGAAACGGAGCCTCCTGCCGAGACCGCTCCTCCCGTCTCCGAGACATACCCTTGGGAAACAGGCGAGGTCACATCGGCGCTGCCGCCCAATATCGACCCAAGCGACCCGTATTATCAGTATTTCTTTGGTAATTCGTCATAAAAATAGCTGCTGCACGGACATTACGATGTCATGCAGCAGTTTGTTTTTATACTAAACACCATTTAAAATATG
>JBJEQM010000312.1:0-1545 GCA_051881755.1 Oscillospiraceae bacterium | reverse complement strand
ATATTGGATTTCGGCGCAGATTTTTTTCCGTTTTTTATTGGTGTTTAGTATTATTCTTCGGTTTCTTCGTCAGCGGTCTGCTCCGTAACAGGCGCAGTATAAACGGGCGCGGTAGTCGTCGGCTCGGACTTATCCTTTATCTCCTCCATAAGCGAGGTAAGGTCGAGCATCATGGAGCTGTCGCCGGAAACTACGGAGGGCAGCTTGCCGTCCCACTTGTCAATGTAGTTCATAAGGATTATCTCGGGGGTTATCTGCTCGGATTTCAGCCTGTATGCCTCCGCTTCGGCTTCCGCCTCGGCAATGGTCTGCTCGGCTTCTACCCTGATACGCTGTAAGTCCTGCTCCGCCTTGAGAGCGTTCTGCTGTGCGGTCTGCTTGGCTTCGATAGCGGCGTTGTACTCCGCCGTAAAGTCAAATGCGGTGATATTGAATATCTGTATGTCGATACCGTATGTATTTATCTTGGCTTTCAGCAGCTCCATCATCTGGTCGCCGATAGCCTGACGGTTGGTGATAAGCTCCTCGGCGGTGAATTTCGCCGTGACCGCCTTGACGCACTCCTGAATGGCAGGCGTAATGATAATGGACTCATAGTCCAGACCGATATTTTTGTATACCTCCGCAGAGTAGGAGTTAAGCACCTTGTAGTTTACCGCAATGGTGGAGGATACCGTCTGCAGATCCTTGGACGCCGCAGAGCAGGCGACTTCCGCTTTCTGTACGCGGTTGTCCACAAGTATTATCTGCTGGATAAAGGGTATCTTGAAGTGCAGACCCTCCCCGAGCACCTGGTCTGATACCTTGCCGAAGGTGGTCACAACGCCGCTGTGACCCGCTTTTACCGATGTAAAGGACGCAAGCAGAAGTATGACCAGTATAAATACCACAACTACCGTAATAACTATCTTTTTTGCCGTGCCGCCGTTGGCGTTTACTATTTTAGATTGATCCATGCGCAGCTCCTTTTAGAATTTCAGTTCGTCGGGATTTTCGTCGTCATCGTCGGCGGAAACATCGCCGTCAGCGATCTTGATGTCGTCGTCATCAAGGCTGAAATCGTAGTCCTCGTAATCATCGTTACAGTCGAAGTCGTCGCAGCAATCGTTCTTAGCCTTGCAAGCCTTTACAAGGGCAACGATAGCAACAGCAAGCGCCGTGCAGGATATAACAAGATTGATAACGGTAAGCGCAATGGCAATACTCTTTATACGCTTGAAATTAAGCTTAGAAAGCTTGTTTCTGACGTCCTCAAATTTGTCTACTGCGTCGTTGAATTTGTCCTTTGCGGAATCCATAGTTTGCTTTGCAGCAAGAATTGTGCTCATGATCATAATGATACTCTCCTTTTGTAAAAATTATTCAAGCGATTTCAGCGCCTTGGCTTCTTCGCGGTCTACCTTTATTTTGCCGTCGCGGATAATAGTCACCTCGGACTTGTCGAATACAACGGCGGGGTCGTCGGATTTTTCGGGCTTGACCTTAAGCTTGCCCGTGATAAGATTGACTTCCTCAACATATCCCTTGAACTTTTCCGTGCTGACA
>JBJEQM010000311.1:0-5745 GCA_051881755.1 Oscillospiraceae bacterium | reverse complement strand
TTGATAACGTCGTCGAAGTCGATACGGTTTATTTTGGTGACAAGCTTGCCCTTGTTCATGGTACGGGCGAAAAGCGAAAGCAGGATATTTTCTTCGTCCATGTTGGTCAGAGCCACAAAAGCGCCTGCCGTTTCAATACCCTCTTCAATAAGTATCTCCTGGTCAGCCGCGTCGCCGTTTATTACCATGATCTCGGGCCAGAGGGTGCAAAGCTCTTCGCACCGCTTTTTATCCTTTTCGATTATCTTAGCGGTTATACCCGCGCGATGAAGCCTTTCGCAAAGATAGTATGTAATCTCGCCGCCGCCCACGATCATGGCGTCTTTTACGGAGTTTATCCTGTACTTTATCTTGCCGAAAAAGTCGTTGGCATTTTTCGGTGAGGCAATGATGGATATAATATCATTTTCCGCAAAGACAAATTCACCGTTGGCAATGTACGCCTCACTTCCGCGCTCAACCGTGCATACAAGCACGTCGCAGCGGAAGCGTGACACAATTTCCTTAACCGCACAGTTTACCAGCGGACTTCCCTCGGGCAGCCTGAATTTCAGCATCTCTACCCTGCCCTTTGCAAATGTGTCTATCTTTATTGCCGAGGGAAAACGCAGAACGCGGTCAATCTCCGCCGCTGCCGCCGCCTCGGGATTTATTACCATAGCAAGACCAAGCTCCTCCTTTAGATAAGGCGCCTCGGTGCTGTATTCGGGGTTGCGTACACGGGCAATAGTCTGACAGTTACCTGTTTTTTTGGCAATAAGACAACAAAGGAGGTTCAGCTCGTCGGAGCCTGTCACTGCAATAAGCAGATCGGCGCTTTTAATACCGGCTTCAAGCTGCTTAAGGTGGGTAGCGCCGTTTCCCACAACGCCGCTGACATCGTAACGGCTCACAACGTCGTTTACCTTTGCCGCGTTCAGATCCATAACGGTTATATTATTTTCTTCCTCATTCAGCTGCTGTGCAAGGGTCTGACCGACCTTTCCGCATCCTACAATTATAATATTCATAAATATTTCCTCGAAAAAAAATGATACAAACTTATTATAACTCATAATACTGTAATGTCAAGCTGTTTTCTGTGAATTTATACATACCGCGGCAGTATAATTTGTATCATATAAAAACATAACAAAGACCCAAGAATTAATATCCTCAGGTCTATGCCATTTTTATCCAATTCCGGCTTGCTTATTGTCGGGTATCCGCTTTTATTTTTCGCCCGTCATTTTGAAAAACTCTTCCTCGGATATGATGGGGATTCCCAGCTCCTGCGCCTTTGTCAGCTTGCTTCCCGCGTCCTCGCCCGCAAGAACATAGGTAGTTTTCTTTGATACCGAGCCGGAAGCCTTGCCGCCAAAGCTTTCGATAATAGCCTTGGCTTCATCGCGCTTCAAAGTAGGAAGCGTTCCCGTCAGAACAAAGGTCAAACCTGCAAAACGGTCGTCGCCCTTTTTATCGGAAACGTACTCCATTTTAACACCCTTTTCACGCAGGGAATTTATCAGATCAACAAAATGGCTGTCTGAAAATGCCTTGGCAACATTTTCCGACATGACCTCGCCGAAACCGTCTATCTCCGCAATTTCTTCGGCGGAAGCGTTCATTATAGCGTCAATGCTGCCGAATTTCTCGCAAAGAAGCTTAGCCGCCGCCTGACCGATATTTCTTATACCGATACCGAATATAACACGGTCAAGAGAGTTATTTTTCGACGCCTCAATAGCCGCCACCAGCTTTTCCGCGGACTTCTTCGCAAATCTGTCCAGCGTTTCAAGCTGTAAAGGTGTAAGACTATACAGGTCAGCCACCGTGTTTATAAGCTTGTTATCCACCAGCGCAATAACATTAGCTTCGCCAAGACCGTCAATATTCATAGCGCCTTTGCTTGCAAAATGTATTATATTACGCTTCAGCTGCGCAGGACACTCTACATTTGTACATCTCAGCGCCGCTTCGTCTGCATACCGCACCGTTTCCGCGCCGCACACAGGACATTTCTCCGGCAGCTTATACGGCTTCGAGCCGTCCTCATGGGAGACCGACGACAGCACCTCGGGGATTATCTCCCCCGCTTTTCGCACCATTATCTCGTCACCGATACGGATATCCTTCTCGGAAATGAACTCCTGATTGTGGAGCGTGGCACGGCTGACGCTTGTTCCTGCCAGCTTGACGGGCTCAAAAACCGCCACGGGAGTAATAACGCCTGTTCTGCCAACATTTACCTCAATATCGAGCAGCTTGGTTTTCTTCTCCTCGGGAGGAAATTTGTATGCCACCGCCCATTTGGGCACCTTTGCCGTGGCTCCCAGCTCCAAACGTTGTGTAAAGTCATCTACCTTTACAACTACGCCGTCAATATCAAAGGAGTATTTCTCCCTCATATCTCCGATATATTCAATGTGATCCAGCACACCCTCGTAGCTGTCAAACTTCTTATAATCCGCAATGACTTTGAAGCCCAGATCTTTCATATAATCCAAAGACTGCTTATGAGAGGTAAGCTCCTTACCCTCGATCTGCTGTACGTTGAAAACGAAAATATCCAGCTTTCGTGAAGCAGCGACCTTCGGATTTTTCTGCCTTAAAGAGCCTGCCGCCGCGTTTCTCGGGTTTTTGAAAGGCTGTTCACCGTTGATCTCCTGTTCTTCCACCAGCTTCTCAAAGGTCTGGCGGGACATATAGACCTCGCCGCGCACTTCAATGAAAGGCGGAGCGTCTTTCAGCTTCAAAGGTATGGAGCGTATAGTTTTCAGGTTTGCGGTAACGTCCTCGCCGATGAAACCGTCACCTCGCGTAGAGCCGCGCACAAACTCGCCGTTCTCATACTCCAGCGATACGGACAAGCCGTCTATTTTCGGCTCAACAACAAACTCAGGCGAGTTGACATCGGTCATGCACCTGTCTGTAAAGGCTCTGACCTGTTCATACGAAAAAACGTCCTGCAAGCTGCCCATCTGTACCTTATGCTCCACTTTTTCAAACTCGTTGAGCGCCTCTCCACCAACACGCTGTGTAGGCGAATTTGGGTCATATACCTCTGGATACTCCTCCTCCAGCTTTTTAAGCTCCTGCATAAGCATATCATAGGTATAATCGTCCACCGACGGATCATCAAGAACGTAGTATTCTCTGTTATAACGGTCAAGGGTACTCCGCAGTTCGTTTACCCTGTCGATAATTTTCTGCTCCATAGGGCTCCTTTCGGTATACAATATAATGTAAAGCTATATACCTTAACATATAAATTTACAAAAACGGACGCACATTAATATAATGCGCATCCGTTTTATATTAATTCACCTTACTTCTTAAGAGTAAGAGCATACTTAGCCTTTTCAACAACATTCTCCGCGGAGAGACCAAATTCCTTAAGGAGGTCAACCGCAGGACCGGAGTGACCGAATACATCGTTTACGCCCACCTTGACAACGGGAACG
This sequence comes from Oscillospiraceae bacterium, assembly GCA_051881755.1. Lineage (GTDB taxonomy): Bacteria > Bacillota > Clostridia > Oscillospirales > Ruminococcaceae > UMGS363. Next base: position 2,302 of record JBJEQM010000311.1, on the reverse strand, counting down.
GGACAGCATTCGGTTACGACCTCCGCTACCGCCGAGCCGAGACCGCCGATAATGCTGTGCTCCTCTGCTGTAACGATAACGCCTGTTTCCTTTGCAGCCTTGCAGATAATGTCCTTATCAATAGGCTTGATAGTGTGCATATTGATAACTCTTGCGGAAATACCCTGCTCTGCAAGCAAATCCGCAGCCTTGCGTGCTTCGTGTACCATGAGACCCGTAGCAATAATAGTCACATCGGAGCCGTCGCGAAGCTGTATACCCTTGCCAACTTCAAATTTGTAAGTATCCTTATCATTGAAATTGGGAACAGCCAGACGTCCGAAACGCATATAAACAGGACCGTTAATGTTGAGAGCAGCCTCAACAGCAGCCTTTGTTTCAACATCATCGGCAGGATTGATAATAGTCATGCCGGGGATAGTTCTCATAAGAGCGATATCCTCGTTGCACTGGTGAGTAGCGCCGTCCTCGCCGACAGAAATACCTGCATGAGTAGCACCGATATTAACGTTGAGATGAGGATAACCAATGGAGTTGCGGACGATCTCATAAGCTCTTCCCGCAGCAAACATGGCAAAGGAGCTTGCAAAAACCTTTTTGCCCGTGGTGGAAAGACCTGCGGCAATACCCATCATGTTCGCTTCGGCAATACCGCAGTCCACAAAACGCTCGGGGTGCGCCTTCTTAAAAATACCCGTCTTTGTAGCAGCGGCAAGATCGGCGTCAAGTACAATAAGATCTTCATATTTATCGGAAAGCTCAGCAAGAGCTTCGCCGTAGCTTTCTCTGGTAGCTTTTTTGATTACATCAGCCATTATCTTAATCCTCCAAGCTTTCTAATGTTTTCTTCAGTTCGTCCATTGCCTGAGCATACTGCTCTGCGTTGGGAGCCGTGCCGTGCCAGCTTACCTGATTTTCCATAAAGGAAACGCCCTTGCCCTTAACGCTTGTCTGTATAATGGCAACAGGCTTGCCGTTTATCTTTTCAGCCTCGTCAAATGCACGCTCGATATCGTCAAAATCGTGAGCGTTCATCGTTATAACGTGCCAGCCGAAAGCCTCAAACTTGTCCGTAATAGGCATAGGCGAGCATACATCGGTGATCTTGCCGTCGATCTGCAGACCGTTATTGTCGACAATAGCAACGAGATTGTCAAGCTTGTTGTGAGCAGCAAACATAGCCGCCTCCCAAACCTGACCCTCCTCGATCTCACCGTCGCCAAGAATAGCATATACCTTGTAGCTTGCTGACGAAAGCTTGCCGCCCAGAGCCATGCCGCAGGCCGCGGAAATGCCCTGACCGAGAGAGCCTGTGCTCATGTCAACGCCGGGAGTACCCTTCATATCGGGGTGACCCTGAAGCATCGCGCCGATGTGACGGAGCGACTTAAGCTCGTCCTTGCTGAAAAATCCTCTCTCTGCAAGAGCGGAATAAAGCGCAGGCGCACAATGACCCTTGGAAAGTACCAGTCTGTCGCGGTCAGCCATTTTCGGATTTTTAGGGTCAACGTTAAGCTTTGCAAAATACAGGTATGTCAGCAAATCGCATATGGAAAGCGAGCCGCCCGGGTGACCGGATTTGGCGTTGAATACTCCCTCAATAACGCCCATTCTGATTTTGCACGCAGTTTTTTCAAGTTGTTTTCTTATTGTTGCGTCCATATTTTTACCTCCGTTTTCAAGCGGACGGATCTCCCCCCGCATTATATATAGCACCCTTAAAGAGTGTTGATAACGTATTCAAGAGCCTCGGCAACCGCACCGTTATTGCAGTCCGCCGCCGAAACATAATGTGCCGCCGCCTTGACGCAGTCCATAGCGTTGGCAGGAGCAAAGCCAATATCAGCATTTTTTATCATTTCAAGGTCGTTGTCGAAATCGCCGCAGGCAGCGACTGTCCAACCGTCAAGCCTATAAATATCACGAAGAATGTTCAGCGCGTAGCCTTTTGTGCAATTTTTCGGCAGTATCTCGTAGAATATCTTACTTGAACGTACATACTCCACGCTGTCGTTGCCTATTTTGGCTATAAAATCCGCCATATCGGGAATAATTTCCTCGGGAGCAGCAAATAGCACCTTGCACCAGCCATCGCTCGGCAGCTCATTTATATCCGCAGGAGTATATTTTCCGTCATAGGATATTTTCAGATGATACTCCTCCTGCTCCGTCAAACGCGGTACAAGGATATCTTCGCTTAAATTTACCTCACAGCCCGCCTCGGGAAAGGCGTCCAGCACCCTGCGCACAACATCATATGCGGATATGTCCACAAAATTCTGCCATTTGTACTTTTTTTCCG
>JBJEQM010000310.1:0-1571 GCA_051881755.1 Oscillospiraceae bacterium | reverse complement strand
CTTGACGCCGATCTGTGCGTTCCCATGAGATTTTCATTCGGCTTCAGCATGACAAAGGGTGAGACCGATCATCAGTCGCTTCTTAAGCAGGCGGACGAAAAAATGTACCGAAACAAGAGCGAGCGCAAAAAGGCTGCCGCGCCGACATCATAAAGCTCAGCGGCTTATACATACGTTAAAGCATATTATTTGGAAAAATTCGGAGGGATACAATGAAAAAATCTGCGGACAAAAAACATAATTTTAAGCTGTTTGCTTATATTGCTCTGCTTATTGTAATGGTGGCAGTTATTATCATTTTAAACAGAAGCGGGATACAGGAGGTAAGCTTCGGCAGCAATTCTGTTTCCGTACCGTCGTTTTCGGGCGTTGTAACGGTATTTATGATGCTTGTCAGCCTGCTTGTACTTAATATTGATAACAAAAAGGGCTTTGCGGCGGCAATGATAATCAACGGATTTCAGTTTGTGCAGGTGTCTATATCCGTTTTTTTATTCAAAAATATGGGCTCTGTCACGGGTGTTCCCATGATGGCAGGTATTCTTGGTCTGCTTTGTATGCAGCATAATCATATTCTGAAAATTGAGCAGAATGAAAAGCGGCTTCATGCTCTTTCTGCCACAGACCCTCTTACGGGACTTCACAACAGACGAAGCATAATGGATTATGTTAACGGAAAAATCAAGGAGGAGGAGCCGTTCAGCCTGCTGTTCTTCGATCTTGACAATTTCAAGAATATCAACGATACAATGGGTCACGCCTGCGGAGACGCGGTACTTTGCGAGGTCTCGCAGCGCTGGACGAATATTGCCGATGACGACATTTATCTCGGAAGAACGGGCGGCGACGAATTTGCTATGATAGTCAGCGGCAAATCCGATGACGAGATAAAGATATTTGCCGATAAATGTCTCGGCGTGCTGAACGAAAAGATACATACGGACAAATGCGATTACTATGCTTCGTGCAGCGCAGGCGCCGCGAAATTCCCTCAGGACGGAACAGACTCCGAAAGCCTGTTCCGCTTTGCGGACACCGCTATGTACAAAGCCAAAAGCAGCGGCAAAAACAGGATATGCTTTTTCGACTCCGATACGCTTTCCGAGATACACAATGAAATGAAGATCGAAAACGAGATAAGGGGCGCATTGAAATACAACAGATTTTATCTTGTTTTCCAGCCTCAGTTTGAAGCGGAAACCAAACGGCTGAGAGGCTTTGAAACTCTGCTCAGGCTGAAAGACGAAAACGGCGCGCCGATACCGCCGTCAGCGTTTATACCCATTGCAGAAAAAAGCGGGCTGATACTGGACATTGACAGATGGGTGCTCCGCCATGCCATGCTGTCCTTTTCGGAGCAGGCGGCAGTCAGTGCGGATTTTATCGTATCCGTAAATGTTTCGGCGCGGCATATCACCGACTGCGGTCTTGCCGACGAGATAAAGGCGCTCCTTGACGAAACGGGATTTCCTGCGGAAATGCTGGAGGTAGAGGTCACGGAGTCCTGCTTTATATCTTCCGTTGACGAAGCCATAAACACTCTTTTGCGGATAAAAGATCTGGGCGTAAAG
>JBJEQM010000309.1:0-5819 GCA_051881755.1 Oscillospiraceae bacterium | reverse complement strand
CTTTCCAGAAATCGGAAAGACAGGCTTGCTGGTGGGACTTTTTTTACAGCCCCTGATTTTACAGTTCGTTAGCTTTATAGGTCGTATAGCCCTCGTAATAAGAACCTGTCTTCACAAGCGTATGCGCACGTCTTTTCGGCAAATTTTGCCGCAAACTGCGTTAAAAATGCTTGCCATACGCAAGTATGCCTGCGCATTTTTGTCTTGTCTGCGACAAAATTATGCTAGAAAATCCGAACACATATCTTGTGAAGACAGGTTCTAATAGCTGGCGTCGATGCCTTTCATGTACATCTCACGGTCGTTTTCTTTGTCTGTCAGTGCGGCTGAGAGAACGTGCATTATCTCGATATCCCTGACAGGACTGCGCTCCATGGCAAGGAGGTGATCGTCCTTATCAACGCGGCTCCAATCTACCACTTTGTTAAGCTCGGCTCTCAGCATCATGTCAAGCCATATCCTGCCGCTTCGTCCGTTACCCTCGCGGAACGGGTGGGCGACGTTCATTTCCACATATTTTTCAATATGCTCCAGCGCCGATTCCAAATATATTATGGGCGCAAAGCTGAAATTACCCTTGGCAATATTGACTTCGCGGAGCTTACCCGCAAATTCGTATATATCCTCAAACAGGATATGATGTATCTCCGACAGAGTCTTGAATGTACCCGACTGAAGCTTGTAAAGATAACCTCTTTCAAAAAGCTCAATTGCTTTTTTCTTGCTTATGCGCTCTTCCTGACGGGCAAGCTCGTGGGACTCTGTATTCCAAGTTCGTTTTCAAATGCCATAGGGATTTCCTGTCGTGAAAATGTATGTATCGACAATATTATACAGCATTTGGCAGATAAAATCAAGCGGCATTACGTTACGGCTCTTTACGGAGCGGCATAGGTAAACGTAATTTCAATGGTGTTTATCTTTTCTTTGTCTTTCACGGAAAGGATAGTGGCGGACGCATCGGTAAGGTCGCCGTCGGCGCGCCTTGCTTCATCGGGTATCTTGTTGACCCACTGATTGTAGAGATTGACTCTTGTGCAGTTATCATCATCGGAGCAGGTGTAATCCTTGCCTGCAAGCTCGCGGACTTCGCCGTTTATCTTGATCTCGTCGATGGTAATGGTGTAGCCGGGGAAGAATTTCTCGCCGTTGTATATGCCCAGAGCGGAGAATGCAACGCCCTTTGTGCCGTCGCATCCCGAAAAATCAAGACCTACGGTATATGTGCCCTCGCCTGTTATCTCAACGTTCTGAGCGGCAATGCCGAGGGTCATGTTGGTGGGGTCGTATTGGTCGCCCACGCTGTATGCAACGGAGTAATCCGAGCTTTGATACATTATCCACGCCACAGCGGTATCATCGGAAGCGGGAATGGAGATGCCCTCCATAAGCATTTCATTTGCCGCTTCAAGCGACTTATCCATGCTTTCTCTTGCGGCAGACTGAATATCTGCGTAATCCTTGCCGACTTCGTTTGCGGCGCATCTGTCCTTGAATATCTGAGCAATAGCTTCATCGCCCGCGCGTCTGCCTATTCTCCTGTAGAGGTCGCTGCAGTCCCAGAGAACGGGGCAGTAGTTGTAAAGGTCGCAGTTATCGAGAAGATTATTGTAGAATTTATCCGTATCGGGCTTTGTGGAAGTGCCCATAACGGCATATTCGCCGATAACAACGCCGTAGCCCTGCTCGGTAAATTTTGTGAGCATCTGCATAAGAGAGTTCTGCTCATCGTAATCGTCGGGAGAGCCCCACTGATTTATAGCCTTTGTGCCGCAGTAGTCCCACGGTGTGTAATAGTGTACCGAGAGAAGAAGCTTGTCCGTTGCGGTGTCCTCGGGCATTTTGAATCTGTCGTCGCAGGTCTTGGAAATATCGGTGTTATAGCCTGCGATAAGGAGGAATCTGTCGGCATTCTTGCCACCTGTGGAGCGTACAAGCTTTACAAATTCGCTGTTTATCTCGTTCGTTTTCTCATAGCATTCGCTTGTGTTGAGCACGCCCTCCGAGCCTGTGATATCCTTATCGTTAAGTCTGTCGCCCAGCTCCTCGTTGGCGGACTCAAATATGAGCTTGTAGGAATAATCGGCGAAATGCTCGCATATCTGCGTCCACATGGACTTGTAGAGCTCCATGCCCTTTTCGCGCACGGCTTCGTCCTCCGAGCCGAACATTCCCCACCAGCCGCCGTCCCAGTGGTCGTTTATGATAACGTACATATCGGCATCAAGAGCGTAATTTACTATCTCGTCAACACGGTTCATAAGGCGCTCGTCGATGGTGTAATCGCCGCTCTCGAAATTGATGCCGTTTGTCCATGCCACGGGGATACGGAGAGTATCAAAGCCCATAGCTTTCATATCCTCTATCATTTCCTTGGTGGTAACGGGCTGTCCCCAGAGCGTTTCAAAGGAAGTGGGGTCGGCACCCGATTTTACATAGTTTTCGTGACCGTAGGCTTCCATTGTGTTTCCGAGGTTTATGCCGTTGCCCATAAGCTTGATAACTTCCGTTGCGGTAAGTTCGTTTACGGAGCCGTCATCGCTATTGGAGGCGCTGTTTACATCGGCAGAGCCGTCGGTATTGCCGCTGTCGGTACTCTTTGATGAACAGCCTGTCAGAAGCATTGCGGCAGCCATTCCCAAAGCTGTAATAACAGAGGCAGCTTTTTTTAGATTCATAGTACACATTCCTTTCGTTTGAAGCATTTTTATATGTAATGGTTTACATTTATTTTACCATATTCACCAAAAAAGTCAATAGTTTTTGGAAAAAGTTTATTTTTTTTGCTCGCTTTGCGGCAAAAAAATATACCGCCGTAAAAACCACGGCGGTACACTTTATCATTTGCGTATTATTCCGTATCAATAAACATATAAAACACGTCTTTGTTGTTAACATTGACTATCACGGCGTAGGCGTATTCTGCCTGTCCCCACTTTTCCGACGTGTCTATAAGTTCAACGGTGAAATTCTTCAGGTCTGCATAATATCTGTAATTCGTTGTTTCTCCGTCATAATAGGAATAGCGCAGTATCTGACGGCATTTGTACCGATAGCACTCCGCCTGACCCAGCCTTACGGTTTCTATCGCACGGACATAGCTTTCGCACTGCTTTTTTATCATGGAGGAGAGTACCAACAGCAGCACTCCCATGCCCGATATACCTGCTGACACAATTATGAATGGAATGAACGTCAGCGGGGAGAATTTTTCCGGAGCTGCCGCTGTCTGTATCACGGTTATCACCGCTCCGACTATGGGGATAATCAGCGACGTTAACATAAGTATTCCGAACACCGTAACAATGACGGAAATAGTATCTATAAGCCTTCTTTTCTTGTCAAGCATCTCGCAGAACGCGTTAAAAAGCCTGTCGTTCACCCGACACGGCTCACCGCTTCGGATATATCTGTCAAGACTTTCGTTTACAGCGGCGAAATTATGCTGAACAAGCTCGGGCTTTTCGGTTATCGCCCTGCTGTTGCCAATGACCTTTTCCATAGTATACCCCTTTACACAAGAAAGTAGAAATGCTCCGAGCCTTTTATGTTTACTGTCAAACCGTAAGCGCAGGGAGCTGCGGGTGTGCTTGAGGAAATACCTACCATAAAATCCCCCAGATCGGCAAAATATAAGCTGCTGCCGTCCTGCGGGTCGATAACATAGCGCAGCTTTGCATAATAAGTATATTTAAAGCACCGCACTTCGCCCCTGTCCGCCGCTCTGAGAGCAGCGCCGTTTGCAAATTCTCTGTATGCAAATACGGATATTATTATTGCAAGGATACCTATGATAACGACCGGAACTGCGGACAGTTCTTCGCTTTGAAAAATAAGGGATACAGCTTCAAGAATTATCATAAGCATTATCACAATAACAGCAATATTTCTTACGCGGTCATGTCCCGTATATTTTTTCAGCGCGGCTCGCAGCTCACCGTTAAATTCACAGGCTTCACCCTCATAAATGTATTTCCGCAGGCGGGGATTTATTGGCTCGCCGTTTTCCTGAAACATATCGGGCATTTTTTGTATATCGGTATCATCTCTGCTGCTCTGAATGTCCATCTGCCGATTCCCCCTTTAATCACATTATAAGACCGTCAGAAAATATTGTCAAATTAAATATGGGTAAAATAGGTGTAAAGAACAAAAATTGACAATCTATACAATTATTATATAGGTACCTTGACAATCGGGCGGAAATATCGTATAATATAACGGTACCTATATAAAATGCAAGGAGTATGATGTATGAACGAACATAAGCACAGACATCATGATGGCGGACAGCACAGAAAACGCTGCGGCGCGGCGGATATCAACGGAAAGCTTATCATGAATCTGCGTGATATCAGCCATACCATGCGCTCTCTTTACGAGGGGAAGTGCAGCCAGAAACGAATATTGATGATGATGAGCGAAATGGGCGAAACGACTCAGACCGAGCTTACCGAAAGACTGGGCGTCCGTTCGGCTTCGGTCAGCGAGATCGTCGGAAAGCTGGAAAAGGCGGGAGCGATCGTCCGCAGACAGGGAGAGGGCGACCGCCGCACCGTCATATTATCCCTGACCGACAGCGGTAAAGAGTTTGCCCATCAGGCAAAGGAACAGCGTGACCGCCGCCATGAGGAAATGTTTTACTGTCTGACCGACGATGAAAAGGACAGCCTGCTTTACCTGCTGGAGAAGATAAATTCCGATTGGGAGCAGCGCTATCGCTCCGCGGAGGAATGCCGCGGTCATCATCGAAAATCGGACGCACATCGGGAGGAATAGCATATGTGGAAGTATATTAAGCAATATCTGCCCTATGCAGTGCTTGCGGCACTGTTCATGGTGGGCGAGGTAATGATGGATCTGCTCCAGCCAAGCATCATGAGCAGGATAGTGGACGACGGAGTTCTCGGCGTGAATAACGGCGGAGTCGGAGATATGGGCGTTATCATAACATTGGGAGTGCAGATGATACTGCTTGTACTGTTTGGCGGCTTCAGCGGCTCAATGAACAATGTTTTCGTACATATGTCGGGGCAGAACATCGGAAATGAAATACGCAAGGACTGCTTTCGGAAAATAATGACCTTTTCCTTTCCGCAGCTCGACAAATTCGGAACAGGCTCTCTTGTAACAAGAGTTACCAACGATATCACGCAGGTGCAGAATTTTATATCACAGTTTGTGCGCGGAATGATACGTACCTTTCTGCTGATGTTCGGCAGCATATATTTCATGTTTGCTCTTAATCATACATTCGGACTGGTGGTGCTGTGCGCATTTCCTGTCATAGTGGGCTGTATGATATTCTGCCTGGCAAAGGCGGATCCTCTGTTTGTAAAGCTGCAAAGCCAATTGGACGCGGTAAATACAATGATGCAGGAGGACGTATCGGGCATACGCATCATCAAGGCGTGCGTCCGCGAGGTCTCCGAGAAGATACGCTTCGGAAAAGCCAACGACGCATTGGTGAAAACCCAGCTCAGAGTACTTGTTATATTCGCATTTATGAATCCTGTCATAAACGCATTGATGTATGTTGTTACCGCAATTATCCTGAAAGTAGGCTCTATCGAGGTCATGAGCGGCGGCGCAACTCCGGGAACTATCATGGCGGCTATAACCTATACTACCCAGCTGCTTCACGGAATTACAATGCTGGTTATGCTTTTCCAGAATATTTCAAGAGGTCTTGTTTCGTGGAAGCGCGTAAAGGAAATACTCCACAGCGAGGCTGACCTCAAGGACGGCTCCTTTGACGGAGAAACACAGAAATACGGGGAAATTGAATTTAAGGACGTGTCCTTTACTTATCCCGGTAC
>JBJEQM010000308.1:0-5827 GCA_051881755.1 Oscillospiraceae bacterium | reverse complement strand
TTTTCAAGATTGTCGGCTTGATTTTTTTCATATTTTAAATGGTGTTTAGTATAAGAAGAAGTAAACAAAGGGTCACTTCCGATATTGGTCGGGAGTGACCTTTTTATGGTATTTATTATATTGGGGCGTATTCCATATCCCCACATACACAGTTACACTATAAAAATGGGCGCACACTGTGCGCCCCTACGGTGGATCGGTAATTATTGCATACAATTGTCAATTATAATAGTGAGCGCATTACACTCCCACTATTCTCTATTCACTATTCATTATTCACTCTTCAATAATAAATAAAAAAGCGTCCTATGATAGATACGATAAAGCAGAGCACCATGCCCGTCAGGGTGGGCAGGACAAATGCAAGAGCCGTCCATTTTATGCTGCCCGTTTCCTTTTTTATGGTCATCATGGTGGTGGCGCAGGGGAAGTGGCACAATGTAAATATGAGCATACACACCGCCGTGACCGGCGTCCAGCCGTTGGATATGAGTATGGTGCGGAGCGAGTCAAGGCTGTCATATTCCGCCAGCGAGCCTGTTGCCATATACGCCATAAGCATTATTGGTATCACTATCTCGTTGGCGGGGAAGCCGAGGATAAACGCCATAAGTATAACGCCGTCCAGACCGAGAAGCCGTCCCAAGGGGTCGAGAAAATCCGAGCAGACCGTCAGCACCGAGCCGTCTCCCACGGGGATATTGGCGCAGAGCCAGATAATAAGTCCCGAGGGCGCGGCGGCAGCTATGGCTCTGCCGAGGACGAATATCGTCCTGTCCAGCACCGAGCGCACGATGACCTTGCCTATCTGCGGTCGGCGGTAGGGCGGCAGCTCCAATGTAAAGGACGACGGCACGCCCTTTAGCACCGTCCTTGACAGCAGCTTCGATATCTGCAATGTAAGAAACACTCCTGCGATTATGACCGCCATAAGTATCAGCATCGACACCGCCGAGCCGCCTATGCCTGCTGCGAAAAATATGGTGATTATTGCGATAAGGGTGGGAAAACGCCCGTTGCAGGGCACAAAGTTATTGGTAAGTATTGCAATGAGCCGCTCTCTCGGGGAGTCGATAATGCGGCAGCCCGTCACGCCTGCGGCATTGCAGCCAAAGCCCATTGCCATGGTAAGAGACTGCTTTCCGCAGGCGTTTGCCTTTTTGAAGAAGCGGTCAAGGTTGAACGCCACACGCGGGAGATAGCCCGAGTCCTCCAGTATGGTAAACAAGGGGAAAAATATCGCCATTGGCGGCAGCATTACGGATATTACCCACGTCAGTACGCGGTAAATCCCGTCGATAAGCATACTGTCAAGCCATGGCGGCGCACCGCTCATAAGGATATGCAGCTTCTCACCCAGCGCCGAAAACATTGCCGAAAGCAGCTCGGAGGGGTAATTCGCGCCTGTTATGGTTATCCAAAATATGACCGCCAGCAGCGCCGCCATTATAGGCACGCCCCATATGCGGTGGGTGAGTATGCGGTCTATCTTCCTGTCCCGACCGTAATACTCGGCGTTTTCATAGGTAACGCACAGGTTGGCGGTCTTTTCGGCGGCGCGGACAACCGCGGAGGCTATCTCGTCCTTTATGCGCACCTCGTCAAAGCCGTGCTCCTCCAGAAACTCGCGGGCTTCCTCCACGGCGGCGGTTATATCGCTGTCGGCGGCAATATCAAAGCCTGCGGCGGCGCTTATGCCCGAGAGCAGCTTTTCGTCGCTGTCAAGCAGCCGAAGTGCCGTCCAGCGCTCGGGGACGGCGTCCCCAAGCCTGCCGTTTATGGCGGCGCATATCTTCTCCAACGCCATTTCAAGCTCCTGCGGATATTGGCAGAGATACACCTCGCCCTGATTTTCTATATCCGCAAGACCCTTTGTCATTTCCGCCATGCCCTCGCCGCTGCGGGCGGTTATGCCGTATACGGGCACTCCCAGCAGCTCCGACAGCTTCTCCGTATCCACGGTGATATGCTTCTTCCGCGCCTCGTCCAGCAGGTTTACGCACACTATTACATTTGGCGTTATCTCTATGGTCTGCAATACAAGGTTAAGGTTTCGCTCCAGACAGGTGGCGTCGCACACCACGATAACGCCGCTGCTGCCTCCGAAGCAGATAAAATCACGGGCGACCTCCTCTTCTGCGGAGTGCGCCAGCAGCGAATATGTACCCGGTATATCCGCAAGGACGTAGCTGTGCTCCTCATACCGAAAACGTCCCATGGCGTTCCGGACGGTCTTGCCCGTCCAGTTGCCCGTGTGCTGCTTCATGCCCGTGAGATAGTTGAACACGGTGGATTTGCCCACGTTGGGATTTCCCGCAAGGGCGATAAGCTTCTCGCCCTCACGAAGCTCTATAATATTATCCTCTGCGGTATTATGTCCGGTCGATCTTGATGTTAAGCCCATAATTACCTCCCGTATCGTATATTGTATCATTATACTTTATGAAACGACAGCAAGTCCTATGCCGTAAATATGCGGCATAAATACAGATTTTTCCGTCAATAATATACACATATTATATATACGGAGGAATTACTTATGAATGCTGTAATTTTATCGGGCGGCGACGGTATGCGGCTTCGTCCGCTGACCTGCTCGATGCCCAAGGTCATGCTGAATATCTGCAATATACCGCTGCTGGAATATAACCTTGCGGTGCTGAAGCGGCACAATATAAGCTGCATTATCGCCGCCGACCGCTTCTCCAACATTATTGCGGAGCATTTTGACTCGGAGCATAAACCTGCGCCGCGTTTCTCCTTTGCAAAGTCTCCCGAGGGGACTTCCGCCGCGCTGCAAAAGGCTGTGACGGAGTGGGGAATACCGCACAACGAGCCGCTGCTGGTCATAAACGGCGGTGCGCTGGCGGATTTCGACTATGGCGGTATCGTCCGCGCACACAAAAGGGGCGGTCACGCCGTCACACTTATACTGAAAAAAATACCCTATCCCACGGACGGCATTGCCGCTGTGGAGGATAACGGCGTACTCACGGACATTATACCCTGTCAGCCGCGGGAAAGCTGCGCTTCGGACATGATACTGACGGGCAGCTTCGTCATAAGCGGCGGCGCGGCGGCAAAGATAACCGAGTACGGCGGCGACCTTTACCGCGACGTTATACCTGCTATGTTAAAAAGCGGTCTGAAAATACACACCGTCACCGAGGAGGGCTACTTTGCCTTTTTGCAGACCCCCGACGACCTTATGAAGATAACACGCGATGTGCTTTGCGGCGTATATCCCCACAAGCCGAGGACGGTCACAATGCGCGCTGCAGCCGACGGTACGGAACATCTCATTTGTATTGGAAAAAACTGCGATATCGCGCCCGACGCGGACATCTCCGACGGCGCTGTTATCGGCGACAGCGTTTGTATCGGCAGCGGCGCAAAAATATGCGGCGGTATCATCGGCAGCGGCGCTTATATCGGCAGGCGCGCAACGGTAAATTACGCAATCATCGGCAGAAACGCCAAAATAGGCGAGAGCGCCGCCGTTTTTGAGGGCGCTGTCATCGGAGATGGAGCTGTTCTTGCGGAGAGCGCGGCGGTAAATCCCAATGTAAGGATATGGAACGGACGGCATATCGAGCCCTTTGCCTGCGCCGCCAACGATATAAAGTACGGCTTTGCCCGTCCCGTTGCTCTGGACGAGGAGGGTATCACGGGAGAGACCAACGGCATTATAACACCGCAGCTTGCGGCGACGGTGGGCAGCGCGGCGGCTTCCGTCGGGCGCAAAATAGCGGTGGGCTGCAAGGACAGAACAGCCTCCGAAGCGCTGGCTCTGGCGGTCATCTCGGGTATAATGTCGGCGGGCAGCGACGTATGGTTTATCGGAGAATCCACTCTCCCCGAGCTTGCATACTGCGCAAAGCTGTGCGGCGCGGATATATCCTGCTACATCGAAGCGGGCGTTACCGCAAAGATACGGTTTCTCTCTTCGGACGGTCTTCCCCTGAATGGAAGTCAGGAGCGGCTCATCGAAAAGGGTATCAACAGGGGAGAATACCGACGCTCAAGCTTCACGCGGTTCGGTCAGACAAGCTTCTGCGGCGAAATAAAGTCGCTGTATCAAGGCAAAATATCGGATATTATGCCTAAGTCCGCAGAGGGCATAAAAATAATCATAAACACGCCGTGCAGGCGCATTTCGGCGCTGTGCGACAGCATTATACGGGATATAAGCGACAAAAACGGCACGCCCATGGTATTCCACATGGGCGGAGACGGCGTGAAAATATCCGCCTACACCGAGGACACGGGGTACATTTTCCACGACAAGCTGGCACTGATATGCTGCAAAAGCCGCCTTGAGCGCGGCGGCACGGTGGCGCTGCCCGAAAGCTTTCCCCATGCGGCGGAGACATTGGCGGAAAAGTACGGCGGCAGGGTACTGCGGTACAGCTTCTGCTCCGACGGCAGCGACAGCGAAGCGCGGCAGGCGGCGGAGAGTACGGAATTTATCCGCGACGGCATCATACTCATGGCGGAGCTGCTGAAAATAATGTGGGAAAGCGGCAAAACCCTGAAAGAGCTTTGCGCGGAGCTGCCCGATTTTGCCACGGTAAACCGCTTTATCGCATTGGACGCGGCAAAGCTTGGTCACACGGCGCTGTTGCGTGAGCTTTGCACGGAAAAGCAGCTGCGGGGCAACGGCGTGACCATAAACGACCGCCGCGGCAGAGTGATGATACGTCCCGTAAAGACGGGCAAGGGTGTCATGATGCACGTTGAAAGCTACTCGGCGGAGATAGCGAGCGAGCTTTGCGACTTTTATCAGGATACGCTGAATACTCTGGCTAAGAAAAATCTGTTGAAATAGCCGGCGAAGCGGACAAATCCGGTCAACGTTGTTCTTCGAACGCCGTCGCTGATCCCGGCTCGCGGGGTCAAGGGGCAGAGCCACCTTGTGGGGTAAAGGGGCGAAGCCCCTTAAAACTGCGAGCCAAAGCAAACAAAAATAAAAACAAGCAAAGCGTATTTGAAAATTGCTCCGCGGCACGCGGCGGAAAAGCAGCGGGCTACAATATATAACTTAAATGACAGGCTTATTATTTATAAATTTTGGGCGCACAATGTGCGCCCATACAATGTAAACACACTCTTAAACAAAGCTTAAAAGCGGACGCGTTATGCTCAAAAAGCTGTTAATTATTAACTATTAACCGTCAATTGATAATACTTTCCTTATATTGCTAAAATATGCCTTGACATTTCACGCGTTTTGTTATATAATTAGTCTGATTAATTTTGTTCGGACTCGGATCATCTCACTCTGACCTTGGCTCCACTCTCACCATGGTCTTTATCCGCAAACGGAAAAACTGTAATCAAATCAAAACGGCATTCTCTCCATTACGCCATTCTATGCCGCCATAATACGGAGTTCGGAAATCTGCATCGTACCGTTCAATGTATGCAGGAAAGCCGCTTTACGCCGTATACACACTACATATATCTTATCATGAATCGAGGTTGAAATCGTGGCAAATAACGAAATAGAAACTATAACCGTAAATATGTACGGGGAAAGGATCGCCCCCAAAAAGGATAACGGCGATACAAAATCCCCCAAGGGACAGGCTAAAAAGCCCCGTAAAAATACCAAGCCCAAGGCAGCTGCCAAAAAAAATCAGAAAGAACCTGCAGCTCCTGCGGCAAAGGCGGCTAAGCCTGCACCCAAAAAACAGAAAAGCTCCCCCGCTCCCAAGAGCGGCAAAAATAAAGCTAAATCGGCAAACGAAGAAGCAATCACCGCTTCCGAGGTCATCATCGCAGACGATATAAAGCCCGTTTATCAGTCCAACCACAAGCCCGTAAA
>JBJEQM010000307.1:0-5834 GCA_051881755.1 Oscillospiraceae bacterium | reverse complement strand
GAGATGAACCTACTCTAAAGAGTCCTTCAGGTTTTAATATTTTCTTTGCCACTTCATTGATAATTTTATTATGCTGTTCCATAAATCACCCTACTATATACTAAATATTTAGTCTTCACAATTACTATGCAAATTCCGATTTGGTTGCACACCCTCAACTATTCACTCTTCACTATTCACTATTCACTTAACATACACCAGTTCCAGCCGGTCAATACTCGTTTCCAGACGTGTATATTTCACCCCCGCCGCCTCCAGCATACGCTTGGACGCGATAGTGGCAGGACTGTCGGCGTACTTGTCGTAAAGGTAAAGTACCTCCTTTATGCCCGACTGTATTATCGCCTTGGCGCACTCGTTGCAGGGGAAAAGGTCAACGTATATCTTGGCGCCTTTAAGGGATTTGCCGTTGGAGTTGAGTATGGCGTTAAGCTCCGCGTGGACAACGTAGGGATATTTCGTGTTGTCCCCTTCCCTCTCCCACGGAAATTCATCGTCGGAGCAGCCTGCTGGGAAACCGTTGTAGCCCGTGGACAGTATAATGTTGTCCTGCGACACGATACACGCTCCCACCTGCGTGTTTGGGTCCTTGCTGCGCTTTGCCGCCAGCAGCGCTACGCCCATAAAATATTCGTCCCAGTTTATGTAGTCGGTGCGTTTCATAACGGTAACCGTCCCTTTCCTGTTTATTTTTGGATAAAATATCCTCTCTCGTATTGTTTTCTACTCTCTATTTTAGCATAATGCAATAAAAAAAGCAATTTTTTTTAGACAAAAAAATTTAAGTTCCTGTTGATTTTGTATGATAAATGTGATATAATTTATTTGTATCTATTAATTTTGTGTGAAATACATAATATTTCGCGCAGAATAACTCGGGAGGATTATTTTAAATGAGCTACAAAAACGAATTTATCAAGTTTATGGTTGAGTGCGGAGTGCTGACTTTCGGCGATTTTACCCTGAAAAGCGGCAGAAAAGCCCCCTATTTCGTTAATACGGGCAACTATAAAACGGGAGCACAGCTTGCAAAACTGGGCGAATTCTACGCGGAATGTATAAAGGATAACGGAATTGAAGCGGAAGTCCTCTTCGGACCTGCCTATAAGGGCATTCCCCTCTCCGTCTCCGCCTGTGTTGCTCTTTATAATAAGTTCGGCATGGACGTTTCCTACTGCTTCGACCGCAAGGAGGTCAAGGACCACGGCGAGGGCGGTATGTTCGTCGGCAGACAGCTTGCCGACGGCGACAAGGTAGTTATCATCGAGGATGTTATGACCTCGGGCAAGGCACTGAAAGAGGTAATGCCCAAACTGACCTCCGCGGCTAATGTAAACGTTACGGGCATGGTCATCACCGTTGACAGAATGGAAAAGGCTCTCAATTCCGACAACTCCGCCGTTCAGGAGGCGTACAAGGAATTTGGCGTAAAGGTATATTCCATAGTAACCATCAACGATATCATCGAAGCGATACGCGAGGGCGTTATCGGCGGACAGGAATATCTTGACAAAATGATAGAGTACAGAAAGGTATACGGCGTTTCGGCAGAATAATTTTTTGCGGCGAATACAAATTTCTAATCAAAGTGCAGACAAAAAACTGCGCCAAAACCATATATGCAGGTTTTAGCTTGTTTTTTTGTACACTTTTCGATTAGAAATTAGTATAAGCCGTTTCCCCGTATGACAGCGGCTTGGGGACACTATATAAAATATTTTATCCGCTGAGAAATGGAGTTTAAAATGAGCGTAAAGTTTGACCTTACAATTGCAGGCGCGGAAATTCTCGATTCGGTTATCTTTATGGAAAATTCTCCTGCATATTCCGCGTTCAAGGAAGAGATCGAGAAGATCCTTGCCGACTTCAACAAGAACAAGCGCTTCGGCGATACCGCCGACATCGATGTCCGCGCCCTTGTGGACGGCTCGGAGGGCACCATGCGCCATATGCAGCGCGCTTTCCTTATCTGGACCTTTAACGAGGACTATGGCAAGAAGCAGCGGCAGGATATGGAATACAGCAAATTTCTCAAGCTCTTTATCAAATCTCAGGAAAAATATCTTACGGAGCTTAACGGCGGCAGCAAGAACATTGACGTCACCGAAATAGATGATCTGCGCAAAAAATATATCGACGCAGTATCTGCGCGCCCCGAAATTTTCAACAGCGTAAAGGAATTTTTCGCAGGATATGTTTACGGCTACTTCTTCAACTATCTCAACGAGCAGACCATTATGCGCGACTACGCCGAGTTTCTCGTTTGTCTCGGCATAATGTCCAACAAAATTTCCGCCACGGAGATACAGCGTCAGAAGATAATGCCCAAAATGGCTCTGCTGCTCAATAACGACCGCTTCAAGTATATCAGCGGCGAGATACCTCTGGAGGTCATGTTTAATATAGTATACGACCGCTTGGAGCTTACCGCTATCAGCGATGCCGAGGACAATATTATCCGCGACGCACTCAAAGAGTATATCATATCCAACTACGAGTTCCGCGAGAGCGACGGACTTATTGCCGACACGGTCGTAACGGACGTTATGACCCGCCTTAACGGAAAATATGTCTGCGCCCCCGACTTTACCTCCGACCTGCACAAAAACTCCTTCGACGGCGTCAGAACGTTCCTCGACAGCGACAGGAACGATATGGGCGAATATACATATGAAAAGCTGCTGTCTGTCATTGATACAAAGTGCGGCAAAAATCTGGACAGCTATTTCAGCGCAGACCGCGCTCCCGTTATAGAGGTGGCTCTCGGCGCTGACTGCAAGGGCTACAAATATCCGCTCGTATACAAGGACGGCGATGTATTCTGGTTTGCGGACATTTACAAAGAGCTGCTGTTCCCCTATATCGACAGCGCGGCATTTGTTTCCGTAAGCAGCGCAGACCTCCCTATCGACGAGTTCCCTTTCACCGATTCCGCCCTGCATACAAATATCATACGCTTCCTCGGCGGTCTGGAAACAGACGGCTATACCGTCCGCACCGACAAGAGAGCGCTGCTTGACGATATAAAGAAGATAAAGGCTTCCGCAGGCAGCAATACCGAAAAGCGTATGCTCACTTTGGAAAAGACTCTCTGTGTTATTTCGGGCAACATGGACTGCAAGTCCTATATGCGCCTGCTCGGCGATTGCTTCTTCGGCACCGAGCTGTACAACGACTATATCCGCTACCGCATGGATTGTCTCTTTGAAAAGGGCATTGCAAATCCCGAGGCAAAGAAAAATCTGCTTGATAATATCAACAGCATTTCATAAAATATATTATATGATAACGGGGTATGCTTTTCCGCGCACCCCGTTTCCCACAAAATATATCCGCCGCAGAGACCGTCGGGAAAGGAGGACGTTTCCGACCGCGGAAGCGATCTTAATATGATATCAAAAAAGCTTTTGCCGACGTTTATCATTATGCTGCTGACGGCGGCTGTATTATGCAGCTGCACCAAACAAAGCGGAGACAAGCTGGTCAGCCGCGGCGTCAAACTGTATGAGCAGCAGGATTATTCCGCCGCTCTGGACGCTTTCATGCAAGCCGAGGAGCTGGGACTTGACCGTCAGACCGACGATGTGCTGTATTTTCATATGGGACAGACCTACTATAAGCTGGGCGAATATGAAAAAAGCATCGCGGCGCATCGGAAGGTGCTTGCCATTCGTCCCGAGGCTTTCAAAAGCCGAGTGACCATAGGCGTATGCTACAGCAAGCTGGGCAAAAAAAAGGAAGCGCTGGAGGCATACTCATCGGCGCTGCTGTACGACCCGCAGAACGCCGACTCCGTAGGGCTGTACGTCAGTCTCGGCGCATTGTATATTTCCAACAACAAGCCCTATACCGCCATGAATTATCTTGAAAAGGCGGAGCAGATATATCCCGAGCAGCCTGCCGCTCATGCGTATCTTGCCATTGCGTACACTATGGCGTACGAATACGAAAAAGCCGACAGCGAGCTTGCGCTGGCGGAGCAGTACGGCTACGGCGATATAAACGGCGTAAAAGAGCAGATGAATAAAGTTAGGGAGAGACAAAATAATTAAAAGGAGCGCAGATATATGCTTGAAAATGCACTTGTCAACAAGAACAAATCCGTAAATTATAAGGAACTTACCAAGGAACTGGAAAAAAATCTGTCGCTGCTCCAGCAGAAAATACGCGATAAAAAGCTGCCTGTCATTATCCTGCTGGAGGGCTGGGGCGCTTCGGGTAAGGGTATGCTTATCTCGGATATGATAAAAATGCTTGACCCGAGATTTTTCAAGGTATATTCCACCACAACCGCCACCGAATCAGAGCGCCGCTATCCCTTGATGAAGCGCTTCTGGGCAAATCTTCCTGAGTATGGTACAATGTCTATTCTCGACCGAAGCTGGTATCAGGAGCTTGCCATCGCAAAGCTGGAGGAGGATATCTCCGACAGCGAGTACGAGCGCAGGATACGCTCCGTCAATACCTTTGAGCGTCAGCTCACCGATGACGGCTACCTTATTATAAAGTTTTTCCTGCATATCTCCCGTCAGGAGCAGAAAAAGCGATTCCTGAAGCTGAAAGAGGACAGCTCCACAAAGTGGCGCGTTACCGAGCTGGATAAAAAGCGAAATAAAAATTACGATATATATTACCGTCAGTTTGACGATATGCTTGCCAAGACCAATACTCCTCATTCGCAGTGGAAGATAATCGATACCACCGACAAGCAGTTTACACGGTTTCAGGTATTCAACGTTCTGGTCAGCCAGATAACCAACGCTGTCAATACCGACCCTTATCCCAAGACCATCACTCCCGTAACGGAGCTTTTCCCCCTCAAACAGATGCCGAAGCTGGCAGATGTGCGTCTGGAAAACAAGACATTGCAGCCCTCAAAGTATTTTGACGAGCTGAAAAAGGCGCAGAAAGAGCTGGCAAAGATACACGGCAAGCTTTATAAAAAGAAGATACCCGTAGTTCTCGTGTTTGAGGGCTGGGACGCCGCAGGAAAGGGCGGCGCCATCAAGCGTATCTGCGGAGCGCTTGACCCACGCGGATATGAGGCAGTACCTATCGCCGCTCCCGACAAGCATGAGCTGAACCGACAGTATTTGTGGCGCTTCTGGAATTCGGTGCCTAAAACAGGACACATTACCATATTTGACCGCTCATGGTACGGCAGAGTAATGGTAGAACGCCTTGAAAAGCTGACCCCCGAGGAGCGATGCGCAATGGCGTACCGCGAGATCGACGAGTTTGAGCAGGAGCTTACGGAGTGCGGTATCGTGGTGATGAAATTCTGGCTGCAAATAGACAAGGATGAGCAGCTGCGCCGCTTCACCGACCGTCAGAACACGCCCGAGAAGCAGTGGAAGATAACCGATGAGGACTGGCGCAACCGTGAAAAGTGGGACCTTTACGAGCCTGCCATTGACGAAATGCTTGAAAAGACCTCCACGACCTTTGCACCGTGGAATATAATCGAAGCCAACAACAAAATGTATGCGCGCATAAAGATAATGAACCTCATTATCGACCGTCTGAGCGACGAGATAAAAAACAGATAATGTATAAGGCAGGGCAGAAGCAAGGCTGCCCTGCCTGTTTTATTGTTAAACTGCTTAAAAATCCAATCGAACTATTGTATATTATAGTTAAAATGCCGTTTTTATTAAAATTCAAATTTTTTTATAAAAACGCTTGACATTTAATATTCAAAGTGGTATAATAATAAAGCACTCTTAAAGAGAGGATAAATTAAATATCGCGGAGTGGAGCAGCTCGGTAGCTCGTCGGGCTCATAACCCGAAGGTCGTTGGTTCAAATCCAGCCTCCGCAACCAACTTTTACCA
>JBJEQM010000306.1:0-1577 GCA_051881755.1 Oscillospiraceae bacterium | reverse complement strand
TGTCCGCCGCCGCAAGCTCACGGGCATAGAGCAGCATATCTGCGCCGCAGTCTCCGCGGCGGATAATGTCGTCGCGCTGTGCCAGAGTCTCTTCGTTCAGCGGCAGGATATTCTCCTTTGCAAGCTCCACCGTGGTGATATCGCCCTCCAGCTTGTCCAGCAGCCGCTTTGCAAGACGCCGCGTTCTTGAATTTTCACGCACGCAGGCGCTGATATACAATATATTCATAAAAGTGTCCTCCGTATCACGCTGATTTTATATAAATAAATTATACCATGTCGAATTGAAATTTGCAAACGTCTATAATTTTTTGAACATATTTTATTGCACAAAATATGTTGATGATAATTGTATTAAATGTATAAAAATATGTGCTGCTATTGACTTAATTATGTTGATGTGATATAATCATTATATGAAATGAAACCGTTTACATATTTCGGATATTGTTTGCGAAAACTTTAAGGAGGAAAAAATGTTGAAAAATTATAAGAAAATTGCGGCAGGAGTTATGGCTGTTGCCACACTTATGTCCCTGACTGCATGCGGCGGCGGAAACAGTGCCGAGACTACTGTTTCTACCGAGGCTACCACCGAAAAGACAGAGTGGACAGGCGATAACATCGACGTTACAACAGAAGAAGGCGAACTTGATACCAGCGTTGATATCAGCGGCAAGACATTGAAATGGATGGGTACATACGACCTTAATCCTACCAACGACTCTCCCGAGCGTTCCACAGAGCTGGCTCTGTTCGAGGACACCTACGGCGCTTCTATCGAATATATCCCCACCACCTCCGACAAGCGTTTCGACGACCTTGCTACGGCTATCGTGGGCGGTACTTCTCCCGATATCTTCGTTTACGAGTGGAGAGCATTCCCTTATGATATATCCAAGGGTCAGTATCAGCCTATCGACTCCCTTATTGACTGGGAAGACCCCATGTGGGCGGACGTTAAGGAATCTGCCGACCAGTTCCTCTGGAAGGGCGAGCATTATATCGCTCCTCTGGGTTATGCTTTCAACGATACACAGGTGCTTATGTACAATCAGCGTATCATTGAGGAAGAGGGCTTTGAGGATCCTTATACACTTTATACACAGGGCGAGTGGAACTGGGATACCTTCACCGACATGATGAAGACCTTCGTTGAGAACGGTTCCGACCGTTACGGTATCGGCGGCTGGTGGGCAAATGCGTTTGTCTTCACAGCAGGCGAGACTATGGTAACATACGACGGAGACAAGTTCTATAACAATATGAACAGCGCAAAGATCGAGCGCGCACAGTCCGTTATCGAGGATATATTCAAGAACAACCTTGTAAAGAGAGGCTGGATCGGCGGCGAATCCGCATTTACATCCAACGACCTCCTGTTCTACTCTATGGGTACATGGGCATACGATGCTGCGGCTCAGTCCATGCCCGACGATGTTATCCAGATCGTTCCTTTCCCCAAGGATTCCGAGTCCGATAAGTACTATGTTTCCAACAAGATCCACGCTTATATGTGGGTAAAGGGCTCCGAGAACGGCGACTGCGTAAAGGCTTGGTTTGACTGCAACAGACTG
>JBJEQM010000305.1:0-5849 GCA_051881755.1 Oscillospiraceae bacterium | reverse complement strand
CCTTAGCCATTAAAAACACCTCCTCTTGGATTACGCCCACAACTTCACATTATGAGCGAGGATAACAGATATATTATACCAAAACAAAACAGGCTTGTCAAGCTTTTTTTCAAATTAATTTGCAGAATATTCTACAATTTCCACCGATTCCATCTGTACCTGCTGCAAAGGCTTGTCATTTTCGGGATTTGTTTCCACCGCCGCAATAGCCCTGACAACGTCCATGCCCTCGAAAACCTGTCCGAAAACGGTGTAGCCGCCGTCAAGGAAAGGTGTGCCGCCCTTTACGTTGTACATATCTATAACGTTCTGCGGCCAGTTGTAGGTGTCGGGGTCGTACTGCATGAGCTCCTCGCAGGTGTTCTGTAAATATCCGTCGGGAGTGTTTACAATATAGAACTGGCTTCCGTTGGTAGACGTTGAGCCTGAGTTTGCATACGCCACCGCGCCCGTGAAGTGGTAAAGTCCCTCGGCAATACCTCCGTCAAACTTGTCGCCCCAAATGGACTTTCCGCCTGTGCCGTCGCCGCGGGGGTCTCCGCCCTGTATCATAAAGTCAGGGATAACTCTGTGGAAAATAAGCTCGTCATAATATCCCATTTCCGCAAGTCCGATAAAATTCTCGGTGCCCTTCTGTGATACATCATCAAACAGCTTTATCTTTATAGTGCCGTAATCCTTAACGTTGATGACCGCTATCTTCTCGCCCTCGGCAGGCATATCAAAGTTGCGTATCTGCACATCGGCAAGGGTTACGCCCCCCGTAAGCCGGTCAACGACCGAATTATCGTCGCTCACCGTGGATTCTCCCTTGCAGCCCGTCATAAGTGCCGCACAGGATACAGCCGCCAGCGCCAGAGCGGCAATTTTCTTTATCTTCATTTCAGTTTCCGCCTTTCATTATATATAGTATATCAACCGAATACCGCAGTGATGACCGTATCGGAGCTTATGGCAAGATAATTGCCGCTCCAGCCGATAAAGCTTCTGCCCTGACTGTCCATAAGCGGTGTAAAAGGAGGAACAGCGTCCTCGCCGCTCTTGACCTTTATGGGATATGCAACGCCGTCTATCATAAATGTAACGGTATATTCAGACTGACCGAAAACGGCTGTAATGATAGTATCCGCAGTGATATTGGTCAGCGCCTTATCCCAGCCCACGAACTTATTGCCGTTGATGTCAGTATCGGGAGTAAAGGGAGGGATAGCCGTGCCGTTGCGTAATACCGTCTGAGTATAGGGTATGCCGGATATCATAAAGGTTACCGTGAATGTTGTCTGTTTGGGAGAAAGTATGGCGGTAACGGTCATATCCGATGTAACGCGGGAGAAATCCTTATCCCAGCCAAGGAAATCGTAGCCCTCGATATTTACCGTGCTTGGGATAGGAGCGGGCTGTCCGTCCTCTACCTGCAAAGTGGTCTGCTTGTCGGCAATGACCAAGGTCACGGTATGGTATACCTTATTTGAAGCGGTATCTTCAAATATCGCCGTTATGACAGTATCGGAGGTGATATTCTCAAAGGACTTGTCCCAGCCGATGAATTTTTTGCCCGGTATCTCGGGAACGGAGGGCTTTTCAGCTGTTCCTCCGTACTCTACCTCCTGAATGGTCTCCTCGCCGTTGACGATAACAACTACCGTGAAAGTGGAGCTGTTAACGGTATCATCGTCCTCCAGACCGGTATTCTCCGTTGTCTGAGGAGCCGTTGTTGTAGTCTGGGGCGCGGTGGTGGTAGTCTGCGGAGCCTGCGTCTCGGGAGCGGCTGTGGTCGTCACAGGCTTGGGCGCTGTGGACGGCGGCTCAATGTCGATAGGCGACGTTGTTGTCTCCGTAACGATAGGCTCGGGATTCTGTATATCCTCCGAGGTAACGGTGGTCTCGGAAGTCTCCGTAACGTCCGTGGGCTCGGTATTCTTCTTGTCGTAAGCCGCCTTGAGCTCCTCTACGGTATAAGGAAAATCTTCCAGAAGCGAAGCTATTGTTATAAGCTGCTTGAGATCAAAGGCGGTAAGCTCATCAAGTGGAAATTCAATATTAAGATAAGCAAATTCGGGACCAAGCTCGTTTGTGGTCACTCTGCCCGAGTGCTTGTCGATGAGAAGCTCCATACCGTTGACGGCGTTTCCCTGTGCGTCATACAGCTGTATCTTGGAGCTGCCCATAAATGTGTATACATCGGTATAGGAGCTGAAGCCGTCCGTTGTATACGCCGCCTTGGAAACGGTATCTGCGGGATAGAACATGGTATCCGCCGTTCTGATAAGGATATCCGCCTTGGAGTCGCCCGCAAGATTGCAGATAAGGCTTCCGCGGTTGAGGTATATCTCGCCGTCGGACTTGCCGTTAAACTCGCTGTTTATTACAAGCTGAGTGTTGGAAGCGGCAACAATATAATTATCCTGTGCATTTTTCTTGCTTTTATAGGTTATCTTGCAGGAGGAATTTTCGCCTATTGTGATAATATCGCCCTGTTTCAGGGTCTCCCCTGCGCCTGCGGCTGTGCTTTCGCTGCCCGAGCCTGTTATGCTGACCGAGCCGCTTGCGTCGGATATGTATAGTCCCGCGTCGCCGCCCGCGCCCGATACTATAATAATTACAACTATGACCGCTATCAGCGCAAGAGCGCCCGTTATGACGGGAATAAGCGGTATATTGAGCTTTTTCATCTTACTTTTTTCTTCCTTTCGGTTGGATTTAGCTTATTGCTGAGGAGGAGCAAAAACACCTCCGTCGTCAAATTCATCATCGTCTGCATATGGATCGTCATTTGGCATTTCCCACCATTTAGGCCCTGCAAATGTGGTAAATTCGTATGACTTTGCCGTTGTACGCAGGGTGCCGTATGTGGTTGTCTCCTCGGAAGTTGTCTCAGTCGGAGCGGTAGTTTCGGGAACGGCAGTCTCGCTGACGGGAGGCTCGGTCACGGAGGTATCCGCGGTAAGCGCCGCTTCGGATTCCGCCGCGCTCTCCGCCGCCGAGACCGACAGCGACGAAGCCCTCTGCTTGGAGGCTCTGAGAGCGGAGTTGAGCTCGTCAAGGCTGTATGCTATGGGACGTTCTCCGCAGATACGTATAAGCTCCTTTATCGCGATCTCGTTGAGCGCATACATATCCGTATCATAATTAAGATAGCCGTATTTTGCCACGCCGTGACCCGTTATAAGCTCGGCGGAGGTGCGCTCGGTGAGCAGCATGGGCTCGTCCACCTTTTCGCCCTCCTCGCTGTAAAGCTGGAGCAGCACAGAGCCGTCGAAATTCTGCACATGGGTCAGCATAACGTTCTCCGCGCCCATATAATTTTCAAGGAAAGAAAACTCCGTGCGGAACACGGTGCCGCGCACATTCACCGCCGTATTCGGCGTTTTTACCACAAAGGTCTCGTTTTTGCCCAAGGGCTTGTCAAGCTGACAGGTCACCGCTCCTGCGGCAATATTAACGGAAACATCACCGCTGCCCGATATGCCGGTATAATATATGTATACCGAGGACTCGGGCTCCACCGAGATATATTTTCCGTCGTCGATACGGATACGCACGGTGCTGTCCTCGGCGGTATTTATAATGTCGCCGCTGCTCAATACGGCGCGCTTTGAAGCGTAGGTCTGCTTGGTGCCGCGGATTATCATGGCAGAGCCGTTTATATCCACCACCGTCACGGAGCGCACGGTACGTCCGCCGAAAGCAAGGCTCAGGGCGACGGCTCCGAAAACAATGATAAACAGCGCCGCCAGACCGGCAACGATAGGCTTGATATTATTTCGGATAAAGTTCATATTTTACCCCGTTATGATGTTTATTTCACACGGGCATAGCTGTCCGTATGTATGATTATATCACACTATACGAAATTTGTCAAAGCATATTTTAAATTGTCATCAAATTATCACCAAATTGTAACCCCTGCCGCCCGAAAAGGGGTATATCATACAATATGATACCGACAAATCGTAAAATTTCCTCTTGACTAATCGGGTCGATTGTGTTATAATTGTTTTTATCGCAAGTACACTTGTTTTTTGCACAAGGACGATAAGGAGAGTTCTTATGAAGGATAACTCGTTCGTGGTTGTCAGCACCGAGGTGCTGCCCGAGGTTTTTCCCAAAGTCATTGAAGTAAAGCGGCTGCTCGCCTGCGGAGAGGAAAAAAGCTCCGCTTCCGCCTGCAAAAGAGTAGGCATTTCACGAAGCGCATACTACAAATACAGGGAATGTGTTTTCACCTACGAGGAAAAGCTCACGCAGAAGATCGCCACATATTACGCTGTTCTGCGCGACGAGCCGGGTATTCTTTCCGTCTTTCTCTCCTGCGTCCACAAAAGCGGAGCGAATATCCTCACCGTCAATCAGAATATACCCATTGACGGAGCCGCCTCGGTCACCATAACCGTGCAGCTTCACGGTGAAAGCAGCGCGGGCTATGACCTGCGCGACGATCTCGCCCGTCTGGACGGCGTGGTATCCGTCAAGCTGCTCTCGGGCGAATAATGCAGATAACTTGTACTACAGCAAGACACAAAAACAGACTGACAAAAGGAGGCTTTGCACGCCGAACTTGGCAGGATATTTTTGCGGATCGCTATGCAATTAAGGGAGATGTCTCCGCACGGCGGAGATGAAAGGAAGGTTTATTATGGCAAAAATTGCAGTTATGGGTCACGGCGTCGTTGGCTCGGGTACGGTGGAGCTTTTCTATAAAAATAAGGAGAGCATTATCAAAAAGGCAGGCACAGACCTTGATATAAAGTATATCCTTGACCTGCGCGACTTCCCCGATACGCCCTACGCCGACAAATTCACAAAGGATTATAACGATATCGTAAACGACGATGAAGTTACTATCGTTGCGGAGTGCATGGGCGGCGTAAACCCTGCATATAACTTCGTTAAGGGCTGTCTTGAAAAGGGAAAGAGCGTTGTTACCTCCAACAAGGAGCTTGTCGCAAAGAAAGGCGCGGAGCTTCTCAAAGTTGCGGCGGAGCACAACTGCAACTTCCTCTTTGAAGCGTCCACAGGCGGCGCGATACCGATCATCCGTCCCCTGCACCAGTGCTTGGCGGCAAATGATATTACCGCTGTCGCAGGCATTCTCAACGGCACCACAAACTTTATCCTGACCAAGATGATAAACGAAAACATGGACTTCTCCGAGGCGCTGGCGCTGGCGCAGCAGCTGGGCTACGCCGAAAAAGACCCCACCGCCGACATTGAGGGCGACGACGCCTGCCGCAAGATATGCATACTCGCGTCTCTGGCATTCGGCAAGCACGTTTATCCCGACTGGGTACACTGCGAGGGTATCACCAAGATAACCGCCGAGGATTCGCAGTACGCCGAAAGCTGGGGCGGCGCTGTCAAGCTTATCGGCTCGGTGAAGCGCACGGCTGACGGAAAGATACTGCCCATGGTGCGTCCCGCATTTATCTGCGGTGAAAATCAGCTCGCCCATGTAAGCGACGTTTTCAACGGCATCATGGTATACGGCGACGCGGTAGATAAGGTAATGTTCTACGGCAGAGGCGCGGGAAAATTCCCCACGGCAAGCGCTATTGTGGCTGACATTGTCGACGCGGCAAAGATGAACGGCACGTCCATTTCCCAGACCTGGGAGGACAGCGCGGACAACAGCTTTATCGCCGACTACAAGGACGATGTCGTATCGATATACGCAAGAGTAAAGGACGTTTCTCCCGAGAAAATATCCGCAGCTTTCGGCACGGTGGAATACCTCTCCAGAGAGGGTCAGCCCGACAACGAGCTGGCGTTCATCGCTCCCGAAATGGCGGAAAGGGATTTCGACAAAAAGCTTGCTTCCATAGGCGGCGAAGTGCTGGGCACTGTAAGAT
>JBJEQM010000304.1:0-1586 GCA_051881755.1 Oscillospiraceae bacterium | reverse complement strand
GATTCGTTGCCGTATGATCGGGCAGCGGACTTGAAGAGATGTTCCGCAAACTCGGCGTTGACAATGTTGTGACGGGCGGACAGACCATGAATCCCTCCACCGAGGATATATTGCAGGCGATACTTGCAACTCCCGCGGAGACGGTTTTCGTGCTGCCCAACAATAAAAATATAATCATGGCGGCGGAGCAGGCTGTGAAGCTTGCGGACAGACGGGTCTGCGTGCTACAGACCAAGACCATACCTCAGGGTATGACCGCCATGCTCAATTTCGACCCCGACGGAGACTACGAATCCAACCGCCTTAATATGTCCCGAGCCATTGAGAGCGTGTCTACGGGCTTGGTAACATTTGCCGCGAGAGACAGCGACTTTGACGGAAATAATATCAAAAAGGGCGAGATTCTCGGCATGGAGAACGGCAAGCTTGTGGTTACCGACCGCGAGGTCACAAAGGCGGCGTATAAGCTGCTCAAGCGCATGGTAAACGGCAGCTCCAGCTTTATCACCATCATTTACGGCAGCGACGTTTCCGACGAAAGCGCCGAGGAATTTTACAATACCGTGTCCGCAAAGGCGGGGGATAAGTACGAAGTCACCCTCATCAACGGCGGACAGCCCGTATATTACTATATAATTTCCGTGGAATAACGGAAATCGGAGGACTATGAAAAAAATTACAATTGTTACGGGTCATTACGGCAGCGGCAAGACCAATTTCAGCGCCAACCTCGCCATAAAGCTGGCGGCGGAGGGCAACAAGGTCACCGTTGCAGACCTTGACCTTGTAAACCCATATTTCCGCTCGGCGGACTTCGGGGAGCTGTTCAGCAGGCATAATGTGGAGCTGGCAGCGCCCATGTACGCCAATACAAACCTTGATATACCGGCTATATCCTTTGACTTGGAGCGTATTGCAGGTGCGGAGGGCTATCTTATCGTGGACGTTGGCGGAGACGACGACGGAGCAACCGCTCTCGGACGTTACGCCGACGGCTTCGCTGCTTTTGCCGACGATATTGAAATGGTATATGTTGTAAATATGTACCGATATCTTACGGGCACGGCGGACGATGCCATAGAGTTTATGCGCGATATACAGACTGCCTCCCGCATGAAGCACACGGCTATCGTAAATAATTCCAACTTAGGCGAGGAGACCACCCCCAAGGTCATCGAGGAGAGCGTGCCGTATGCCGAGGAAATATGCCGCAAAACGGGACTTCCTCTGCTTTATACCGTTGTAACGTGCGGAGAAAAGGCGGACGTGCCCGATCCATTTGCGGCGCAGGTATATGTCAGAAAGCTGTGGGACGTTGAATAGCGTCCAAAGCTGTATATATAACTTTATCTGAAAGGAGCTTTAATATATGGCAAAAATCACCGTCAATTTTGAAAGATGCAAGGGCTGCGGACTGTGCACAACTGCCTGTCCCAAAAAGATCGTGGCGCTGCAGCAGGAGAAGCGTAACCGCAAGGGCTACTTTACCGCTGTATGTACGGACGACGCAAGCTGCATCGGCTGTGCAATGTGCGCGACAATGTGTCCCGACTGTGCAATCGTAGTTGAAAAGTAATTAAAGGAGT
>JBJEQM010000303.1:0-1587 GCA_051881755.1 Oscillospiraceae bacterium | reverse complement strand
GCGGATTACGGGATAGCCTCCGCGCTCGCTCTTGCCGTCTATAATCTCGTCGTTGGCGAGAACGGTGCCAAGCTCCTCGCACCAGTTAACGGGCGTTTCAACGTAGCGGGCAAGCCCTTCCTCGCAGAGCTGCTTGAAAATCCATTGCGTCCATTTATAGTAGGAGGGATCGCAGGTGGAAACGGTCTGCGTCCAGTCGTAGGAAAGTCCCAACATTTTAAGCTGCGAAGTAAAGGTTTTAATGTTGTCCTGCGTGAATCCGCCGGGGTGATGACCTGTTTTTATTGCGTACTGTTCGGCGGGCAGACCGAAGCTGTCAAACCCGATGGGGTGCAGCACGTTATAGCCCTGCATTCTCTTCATGCGGGCGATAATGTCGGTTGCGGTGTAGCCCTCGGGATGACCTGCGTGAAGTCCCACGCCCGAAGGGTAGGGGAACATATCGAGAACGTAGTATTTGGGCTTTGAGAAATCCCATACATCGGTCTTGAAGGTCTCATTCTCCTCCCAGTATTTCTGCCATTTTGCCTCAATGGCGGCATGATCGTATCTTTCCAAAATTATCAGTCCTTTGCAAAATAAAGAAATTTATATCATTATGAATTTGATATCCGGTTTATTGCTTGTTCTTGCTGTATTCGGTAATATCCTCATCGAGAATAAGGAAATATAGCATAACGCACCTTGCCACAAGGGAAATGATACCCATGACCGCAAGGAATCCGAAAATTCCTCCCAGACCAAAGCTGCTGAATGCGACTGTGGCAACGCCGGCGGTGAAAATTCCGATGATATTGAAAACAACGTCAATGGTTATCCACCACGCAAGAGTTTCCTTAGCGGTGTTGCTGCCCATAAAGAACCTGATGAACATATAAAGGAGAAAGCCCGAAATGCCAAGATCAAGCAGAACGGTCAGTCCGCCTCCGCCTATCAGCGAAATAAGATAGGAAAGAGTATTGTATCCGTAAAGAGCTATACCAACTCCCGCAACGATCTTTGTCTTTTTCTTTCCCTTTTCGTATTTCTCGGGGTCTACTGCTCTGCGCGCAGCGTAGAGGTCGTCCATTGAGGAGGTCGTTCTCGGATTTGTCCTTCCCGATGTGCTCTGATAAGTGCTTTCATATGAACCTGATGTGCTCTGATATGAGCCTGATGTGCTATGATATGTACTTTGTCCCGAAGAGGTGGACTGCTGTGTTGTCTGCGGTCTTGCGGGGGCGGACATATCCTCGAACATGGGCTTCGGCTCAGAGGGCTTATCGAGAGAAACCGTTTTATTCTCCTGCTCGGAGGGCGCTGTCACCTCAGAGCCGTCCATTTCGCTGAGTACGGGCATTTCCATATCGGAGAAATTGTCCATACTGTCGGAGGGACGGGGAGCTTCGGTCGCGGCTTCCTCAAGTCCCTCCGATGCGTCGGGAAGATCGTCGTAGCTTTCTCCTGTGTCGGGCAGGTCAAGACCGTCCATTTTAAGTTCGTCCATTGTTAATTACCCCTTTCTGTATTTGTCTTCTGTTTGGATCTGCAGTAGGCTTTAATGCTTTTGCTGAAAA
This sequence comes from Oscillospiraceae bacterium, assembly GCA_051881755.1. Lineage (GTDB taxonomy): Bacteria > Bacillota > Clostridia > Oscillospirales > Ruminococcaceae > UMGS363. The sequence goes on along the minus strand of JBJEQM010000303.1, from coordinate 31 downwards.
ATATAAGATAGGTGGGAACGGCAAAAATGGC
>JBJEQM010000302.1:0-1588 GCA_051881755.1 Oscillospiraceae bacterium | reverse complement strand
CGTATTCCACTATCTGCTTTTCGCTTGATTCGCGCATAATCATTTCGTTCATGCCCAACACGGCATTGATAGGCGTTCTTATCTCATGGCTCATGTTGGCGAGGAAGTTGTTTTTCGCCTTATCCGCATTTATCGCCTTGTCAGCGGCTTCCTTAAGCTCATGGTTGACCTTTGACTGCCAGCGTGTGAGGCTGTGCATTATGGCGTTTACAATAATAATACACAGCAGGAACACGAATAAATATATTGCGTCCGAATATATCATACTGCCGAAAACATCTAACACATCTCTTACAACAAATACGTTAAATCCCGAAATATCCTCTTTCATTGCAAGACAGCTCTTCTGTATGCCGTCGTAATCAATGAAATATACCGATTGGTTATCGATCTCGGCAAGAGCCGTTCTGTAGCATATATCCGCCGCATTAACGGAATATCCGGGCTTCATCTGATATTCTTCATTGGGGTGATTGAGAATATTGCCGTCAATGTCCGTAAGAAATGCGTATCCCGCGTCGGTATAGCTTTCGCCGAGGATAGAGATAAGCTTGTCCAAGTAATAGTCGATACCGAGTACGCCGATGAAATTGCCCTTATCGTCGTAAACTATCTTGCTGAGAGTGGTGCAGTAAAGACCCGTTTGCTCGTCAAGGTAGGGCGCCGATACGCTGAAATTCTTATTGGAAGCTATAGTATCGATATACCATTGGCGTTCCTCCACGTGCCAGTTTGCTTCGGGTTCCCAGCCATTGTTCATTATTACCGTGTGCTCCCATTCGGGATTGCATATGTATGCTACGGAAATATCATCGTGCTTTGAGACAATGCTGTCAAGATAGGCTACTGCGTAGTCGTAATCGTCGGAAAAGTTCGGCTGTGCGGCAATGCTGTCGGAGGTAACGTCCAGCACCGACTTGTTTGTCAGCGCCCATTCCTTGACCTGATTGAGATAAAGGTCGGTCTCCTTTTCCATTCTTGTAGCGCCCAGCTCTTCGTAAGCCATGGTATTGAATATAAGGGTAAATACTGCCGTGGTGAGCAGTACGACAGTGACCAGCGCTATCCTTATCGTGTGGTTGACTGAGCTTTTGTATGTGCTTGGGCTGTCCTTTACGGCATTTTCGTCCCGTGATGCGGCGGACTCCTCAATGCAGCTGTCCAGCATACGGTTAAGCTCTTTTGCGGAATCGCTTATTTCCGCGCCTGCTTCGCTGCCGTCGGCGGAGCTGCCGAGTATCTCGGCGCGGTTCATTATCCTTGAAAGAGGACGCTTCAGCTCAAGGCTGATATTTTTCATAAATTCATCTTTTTCAGCCAATGCGTTTTCCGCCGACGCATTTTTGCGGCAGATATGTATGAAAAATATTACGATAGCCACAGCACATACAGTCATTGCTATGGTGATATACATTGCGTTTCCGCTGAGCAGAGAGTGCGATTCGCCGCTCTTGACGCATACTATAAGGTACCAGTCGTAATTGGTTTTGGCGGAAAAGACGTGGTAATGTACGCCGTTGGCGCTGCAGTCGGAGGAGTCGCCGTAAAGCATGAATAGCTGGTTGACAAGTGCGTGGTGAAACTCCCG
>JBJEQM010000301.1:0-1590 GCA_051881755.1 Oscillospiraceae bacterium | reverse complement strand
CATCTCCTTATCATTATGCATATTATCACCCCGATATATTATAACCGTAAAATCGACGATAATATGTCTGCACTATAAGTATACTCTATTTCAAAGCAGTTGTCAAGCCAAAAACAAAAACCTGCCGCCGAAGCGACAGGTCAAATAAATTATCGTATCTTACTGCACGGTAGTAACATCGGAGCCGAACCACTTTGTGGATATCTCGCCAAGCTTGCCGTCAGCCTTCATCTCGGAGAGTATCTTCTGTACCTCGTCGCGGAGAGCCTGATCGTTCTTTCTGAAGCCGATAGCGTACTCCTCGGGAGCAAGACCGTCGGGGAGAACAACATAGTCCTTGCCGCTCTCGGTGATCTCGAAGTTGGCAACAACGGAATCCATAAATACAGCGTCAACAAGGTTAAGTTCAAGCTGCTGGAGACACTCAACATTTGTGGCAAGAGCAGTCTCGGTGATGTTCAGACCTGCCTCGCGGAGAATATCCTGAGCTGTGGAGCCGCTCTGTACAGCAACGTTCTTGCCGTCAAGATCGGCCTGAGAAGCAATGCCGCTGCCGCCTGCAACAACGAATACCATATCGTTCTTCATATAAGGCTCGGACAGATTCATTACCTCCGCTCTGGAAGCGTTGACGGACAAACCGTTCCAGATGCAGTCTATCTTGCCTGCGTCAAGATCCTGTTCCTTTGTATCCCAGTCGATAGGCTGCTTTACAAGCTCAACGCCCAGACGGCTGCATACTTCCTCGGCAACGTCAATATCGAAGCCTACGATCTCATCGTTTTCGTTTGTGTAGCCCATGGGCTTAAAGGTCGCGTCCAGACCAAGAACAAACTTGCCCGAATCCAGCACCTTCTGCAGGGAGTTATCCTCGCCTGCTGCGGCAGTCTCACCGTTTGCTGCATTGTCCGCAGCAGTGGTCTCGGCGGTCTCTCCGTTGCTTGCGCAGCCTGCCAGCATAGCAGGGATTATAGCCATAGCCGCAAGCAGCTTGATAATTTTACTTTTCATTATGATTCTTCCTTTCAAAATCTCCCGTATAAATACAGGCTTTTCTTTCGCCTAAACATAATACCACACTTTTAAATCAAAGTAAAGCAAAAATAAAAAGTTTGGCATAATACCATAAAGAAACGCCATCAAGCGCCGAAATTTAGGCATTTTTCCGCCTTGTCCCATCTGCGTACGGGTCATTTTTTCCCGAATAATCTGCTCAGTAAACCCTTTTTGGGAGGAGCGCTGTTTTCGGCGCTGTCCTTCATCTGCTTTTCCATCATTTCCGCATACATGGACTGTGTCTTTTCCATGGTCTCCATGAGCCTGTCCTGCCGCTCCCGCGACTCCCTCAGCGCCGCAGTCAGCTCCTCTATCTGACGGTCTTTCTCCTCCAACTGACGGTCGCGCCTGTCATCATTGCCGCCTACCGTAAATGTAACGTCCTTGAGAGATATGACCCTGCCCTGTGCCATTGCCCTCTCCTGCCGTTCATATTCCTCCACAGCCGCAATATCCTCGCTTGATATGGGTGTGATATGCCCCGCAAAAGTATGGGTGATAACGCCATCGTCATCGTCATCGCTGTCATACACA
>JBJEQM010000300.1:0-5898 GCA_051881755.1 Oscillospiraceae bacterium | reverse complement strand
GGAAAAATCATCGTTCTTATATATAATTGATACATGGATAATGAACATTTTGCTGTTGTAGCTTTTATTGGCGGTCTTTATGCCGTATCCGAAAAAGCCGTTGAGCTTTTCGATCATGCTTTTTAATCCGTCCTCTTCAAAGAGCTGCTGCTTGGCTTTTTCATACTCCTCGCCGTCGGTGAAGCGTATCTCAACGTCACGTCCGCCGCTTTTGGCGATGCGCTTGAGCTGCTCCTCAAAGGCGGCGATACCGTCCTCCGCCGTATCGAACAGAAGCCCCTCGCGCCTGAAGTAATTGTACTCGTCGGAGGTACAGGGGATATGGGGAAAATATGAGGTATCGGAAAAGTACGCCGTGCCCTCCACTTGGCTGTCGGGCACAAACATATAATCGTGACGGAGAAAATACGGGTTATTATATTTCAGCTTGGGGTCGTCCCATGTGCAGTCCACATTATACCAGCTGCCGTCCGCGCATATCTTGTTCCACGCGTGGGCGACGCCGTCGGAATTTTTGCCGTTGGCGATATAATTTTCTATGCCCGCAAGGTCGCAGAGATATGACATTGCAAAGGCGTATCCCTCGCACTGGGCTTTGCCGTCCACAAGGACTCCGTAGGCTGTGTTGCTGTATTCGCTCGTATTGTCAAAGGTACAGCACATGACTATTGTATCGTGAAAATATTTTATCCTGTCGTAGTCGTCCCCATTCTGCGGCATTCTGCTCAGTATATCACCCACGGTATTCTCCAGCTTTACCCGCATACCGTCGGACTGCTCCTTGGTATAACGGTAGCTGAGAGAAAGTATATTGTTCTCACCGGGGGCACTGTATATACTGTCCAGCCAAAAAATGCGGCTTTCCTGAGTATAGACAAGGGTAAAAAGCTTTTTTATCTCCTCTTCGGTATAATCCTCGGAGAACTGTACGCGGGGCTCAAAGCTGCGCACTGCCGCTGCAAGCATATCATAGCCCTGCTTTTCCTTTTCGGAGAGGGTGGAATAAACATAGTCGTTTTCCTCCCCGTCCGACGGAAGTATGGTAACGGCTGCGGCGTCTCCCGTCTGCACGGGGATATCCTCGTTGACGGGAGTACAGCCAGTAAGCAGCATTATCAGTGCCGCCATGCCTGCTATACTGCGTTTCATCATCAGTATTTCAGGTCAAGCTGGATAAGGAGCATATCATCGCTGCAGTTGCTGGTGAGGTTTATTACATTGGAATGTCCGTCCATAACATATTTCTTGTAAGAGGAGCGCTTATCCAAAAGCTGGTCGTAAACCTCCTTGGAGCCTGCCATTATCTGCGCAACATGACCGCCCGAATTTGCGGCATCGTCAAGAGCTTTCTTCATAGCAGCGTCTGCGGAGTCGATGTCGTTGAAAACAAGTCCGTTCTTGACAAAGTAGTTTTGTGAAGTAGCTGTTGCGGCAGGGGGATCGAAATACTTTATCTTTGTGCCGGAATCGCCGATAGTTCTTGTATTGATATTAAGATGAGATTTTTCATTAATCCATTCGTCGGGGACAAGGAAGAAATTATAGCGGATATAATCATAAATAGGTGTGGAGAAGAGGGGATCGTCCCATGTGGTATCAAGGTTATACCACTCGCCGTCCACCTTGACCTTGTTCCATGCGTGGGTGCTGCCGTCGGCGCGGTTGCCCGTAATGACCATGCACTCGATGCCTGCCTTGTCGCAGAGATACTGCATAGCCTTTGCATAGCCGCCGCACTGGATATTTCCCTGCTCGCCGTCGGCGTGACCGAAGGCATTGTAAATAGTCTCGTTATAGTCGGCAACGCCCTCCTTAAGCTCGAATGAGGAGTTAAGTACAAGATAATCATGGAATACCTTGAGCTTGCCGTATGTGGTGGATTCCTTGTCCGCCTGCGCCAAAAGCTTATTTACCGTGGCGTCGATCTCCGCCTGCATGGCATTGATCTTGTCAACATCGGCTTCGTTGAAGTATATCCTGCCAACCTTTACCTTGGAGTTGAGCCAGAAAAGCTGCGGCTCCTGATTGTACACCAAGCCAAGCACCTTTGCCCATTTTTCAAGAGAAACGTCGTCTGTTCCTCTGATACGGAAATTCATGGTGGAAGCAGCGCCGACGATAGCGTCGTAAAGCGCTTTTTCATCGTCGTCAAGGGTGCTGTAGCCGTATCTTTCGGAGCTTGCAACCGAGGTCTCGATAGTGGGAGCCTTAGTCTCGACGGCGGAGCTCATAAGCGCTTCAAGCTGCTCCTGTGAAAGTGTATCCGCAGGCACCTGCGTCTCCTGCGTTACGGGCTGGGTAAGAACGTCGCCGTTCACGCCTGTGACCGCGCTGCCCTCGGCATCGGTAACTATCTCTGTCTCAACGGGAGCGGTGGTTCCCTCTGCGGCACTTTCGCCGGAGGCGTCCGCAGCGGAGGTGATAACGTTAGGCACAAGCTCCTCGTCAGACTCGGATTTTCCGCATCCTGCGGCAAAGATCGACAAAGCCATGCAGCCTGCAAGGACTGCGCTTATTTTTCTGCTGTTTTTCATAAACGTTCCTTCCTTTACTCGGATTTTTACAAAATTCGATACGGGCAGAATTTCTTCCGCCCGTACCCCTTGATATTCTAAGATGCTGTATTAATTATATATGATATTATATTGTACGATAAGAGCGCCCTCGTTGTCGGCTTTCTGTCTTGAAAGCTTCGATACGCTTCCATTTTCCTTGGCGTACTTCTGGAATTTTACAGCATATTCGTCCGACATAAGAGTATTGTAAATGTCGCTGTCGGTAACTCTTATCTCCGCAACATATCCGCCGTTCTTGATAGCGGTGTCAAACGCCTCGTACATAGCCTTTTCCGCGGTGTCAAGGCTGCTGTAAAGCTTGCCGTATATCTTGAAGTAGTTGTATGTAGTCTTTGTGCAGGACGGGGGATCAAAATACTTGATTGTGCCGCCGTTGCTCTTGAAATACAGGTTTGTGTCATAGTGAGTGGTCTTTGTCCATGCGTCGGGAACGAGGAAGAAGCTGTATCTGATATACTTGCCGTTGCCGGGAGCGCCCTCGGGGTCGCCCCATGCGGTATCGAGGATATAGTAGCCGTCCTCAACATATACAACGTTCCATGCGTGAGAGGAGCCGTTACGGTTTCTGCCTACTACTACCATGCTTTCGATGCCTGCCTTATCGCAGAGATACTGCATGGATTTTGCATAGCCCGCGCACTGGATAACGCTGCCCGTAAGTCCGTTGGATATGGAGCAGGTGGCGGCTGTTTCGGAAAGGCTGAATTCGTTGTTGAGGATTATCCAGTCATAGAACACCTTGAGCTTGCCTGCGGTGGTCTTGCTCTTAGCAGCTGTTGCAAGGAGAGCGTTTACGTTCTTGTCGATCTGCTTCTGCTTTGCGGCAGCTTCTTCGGCGGTCATTTCATATTTAATTGTAAGGGTGCTGTATCCGCTGGGTATCTTGGTGGACATCCAGAAGAACTGAGGCTCCTGATTGAATACCATGCCGTATACCTTGGTGATATCGTCGGAAAGCAGTCCGTCGGGGACTGTTACCTTGGTCTCAAAGGAGGCTACGGCATTATAAATATTGTCATAAAGCTTCTTCTGAGCGGCGGTAAGGGACTTGTAGCCGTATCTGGTCTTATAATCCACCGAAGCGGCAGCCACAGGCGTTGATGAAGAAGATGTTGTATCATCGGGATCGTCGTCGAATATCTCCTCGTCGGTATCCTTTGATGTTGTTGCCTTAGTGGTAGTCGCGGCAGGCTGTTCCTCAACAAGATAATCGGAGTGGATAAAGGAGCCGTCTGCGATCTTGTAGTAGCCTGTATCGGTAGCCGCAACAACGTTTACCTTTGTACCCTTTTTATACTGCGAAACTGGGTCGGAGCCTACAATGGGCTTTACTCTTGAATAGCACGCCTGAGAGGTGTACATTACCTCGCTGATCTCGGTCTCGTTCCAGTCCTTTTTAGCCGTTGTAACAACAGCGGTCGTGGTTTCCGCATTAGCGGTCTCGGGAGCGGCAGTCGTTGTCTCGGATGCTGTTGTCTCCTCGGTCTCGGACACGGTAGTTTCCTCCGTCTCGGGGACGGTGGTCTCTTCGGTCTCGGGGACTGTTGTCTCGGGAGCGGCGGTCGTTGTCTCGGGAGCCTCCGTTGTCATCTGGGTCAGCTCGGAAACGGACGCCGTGGTGGTGTCGGGCAGACCTGCGCTTTCCTCGTCGGTCTTCTTACAGCCCGTTGCCAGCAGCGATACGGACATAAGCACCGCAAGGATAAAGCTAATTTTCTTCTTTGTGTTCATCATCACTTTTCTCCTTTTGTTCATTATTTGATTCCTTTAAAATTGTAGCCTTTAATTTTGTAATGCACATATCCTCCACGATAAGCACGGTGAAAAGCACATTCTTATACTGAACGCACGGATTTTCGTTTTCCTCGGGTATTCTTCCCAGAAGATCCACCACAAAGCCGCTCATGGTATCGAAGCCGCTGTCCTCGGGCAGGATTATGCCCAGCTTTTCAAGAACGGGTCCCGGTGAGGCTGTGCCGTCTATTGTATATGTATCGTCGGAAATTTTGATGATATCCTCCGATTCGTCGTCATATTCGTCCTGTATATTGCCCACAATGGATTCCACCACGTCCTCCATGGTGACGATGCCCGCAGTTCCGCCGTATTCATCGGCGACTGCCGCCATCTGCATATGCTTGGCGGTAAGCTGCTTGAAAAGCTCGCCGCAGGGGATAGTCTCGGGCACATAGTCGATATCCCTGATAAAGTCCTTAGCCGACGCATCCGGCGCCGAGCCCGAGCCTACCATGCAAAGCAGATCCTTTACGCAAATTATGCCGACTATCCTGTCGATGCTGTTTTCGTATACGGGTATTCTGGAAAATCCTGTGCTTATGGCTGCATTTACCACCTCAGACACGGAAGCGCCTATCTCAACGCCCACGATATCGGTGCGGTGGGTCATAACGTCGGAAGCTGTCAGGTCGCTGAAATCGAAAACGTTGTTTATCATTTCCTTTTGGGATTCACCGATGACTCCCGTCTCGTTGCCTGCGTCCACCATCATGAGTATCTCTTCCTCGGTGACAACGTCCTCGTCCGCGCATTTTACGCCGAACATAGCCGCCAGCAGATTAACGATACAATTGGAAAGTGCCGTCAGGGGCGTAAGCAGGATAACAAGCAGCTTAACGGGAAGCGAGCAGGACAGGGCAAGCTTTTCCGCGTTGCGCGAATTTACCGTTTTTTTCGGCAGACCGTCGCAGAACACCGTCAGCAGCGTGACCGTCAGCAGGATAATGACAAGCGCCGACAGCAATATCATCAGCGGCGGTACGCTTTCGCCCTCCATGCCCGCAAGCGATGTAAACCGCTTTGCAAGGGGCAGATTGAACGTCACAAGGGCGGCGTAAAAAATAAGTATCGCCGAAAATATTCTGTTTACGGCAAAGGCGGTAATGAGCCGCGAGGGCTTTTGCAGCAGGGCAAAGAGCCGCTTTTCCGCTCCCGTGCCGTTTTCAAAGCCTTTAACGTGCGAATCGCTTATTTCGATAACGGCGGCCTCGCACACCGTAAAAAACGCTTTCAGAAGCGTCAGCGCAATAATAACAATACTTCCCGTAAACCCGTCAGGCTCCATAACCGACTTCCTTTCATAAGCACATGATCGAATAAATGCTGTTTTTGGAGGGCAGCACCCTCCGCACAATACTGTCCTTAAAATTATACAATATTTTTTATAAAATGTCAATAAACATATGTTACCCAATTACCGATATTATTTATACCGTTTTATGTGGATTTTTCCCATAACTGCGTGATTTGCGCCGTTTATCCTCTTGGCTGTAACCGTATCGGAAACAAAATGTAAACACTTTGT
>JBJEQM010000299.1:0-1594 GCA_051881755.1 Oscillospiraceae bacterium | reverse complement strand
GTTATAAAACGGGACGGGAGACCCGTCCCCTACGAAAATACGTTAAATCCCAATTTATTTATAATAAAAATACCCCGAGAAAAACACAACTTTCTCGGGGTAAAGTATTAGTTAAGCTAATATTATTTTGAGTTATACTAAACACCATTTAAAATAGTGAATAGTGAGCAAACGCTGTTCACTATTCACTATTCATTCTTCACTTTTCACTATTCACTGAATAATAATTTTTATCCCCGTATGACCTTTAACTCCGTCTTTGCAACAGCCTCTGCAATAAGCGGCTCAAAATCATATGCCGCCTGCGCTGCCTCAACTTCTGCCAGAACGGGACGGGTCTTGGGGTGCTTGGGAGTGAATACGGTGCAGCAGTCCTCGTATGGCTCAATGGATATGTCAAAGGTGTCTATCTTGCGGGCTATCTCGATTATCTCGGTCTTGTCCATGCCGATAACGGGACGGAACACGGGCATACGGCAGGCTGCGTCGGTGCAGACAATTGCTCCCATGGTCTGACTGGCTACCTGTCCAACGCTCTCGCCGGTAACAAGCGCCTGTATCTCCTTTTCCTCCGCAATACGCTGGGCTATCTCCATCATAAGGCGGCGCATCAATATTGTAAACAGCTCCTCGGGACAGTTGTCGCGGAGCTTCTCCTGTATCTCCGTGAAAGGTACACAGTAAAACGCTATATCACCGCACCAAGGGGTCAGCTTTTCGCAAAGACGCTCCACCTTCTGACGTGCGCGCTCGGAGGTGTACGGCGGCGAAACATAATGTATGGCGGACAGCTTTATGCCGCGCTTTGCCATCATATATGCCGCAACGGGACTGTCAATACCGCCCGAAAGCAGCAGCATAGCCTGTCCCGACGTGCCCACGGGAATACCGCCCGCACCCTTGACGTTGCCCGTATGGATATACGCATAGTCCTGACGTACCTCCACCGTGACCGTCACATCGGGGTCATTCACATCAACGGTGAGATGAGGGAACGCTTCAAGTATACGTCCGCCCAGCTCCGCGCATATCTCGGGGGACTTCATAGGGAACTGCTTGTCCGAGCGCTTTGCGTTTACCTTGAATGTGCGCGCGCTTTCCATGCGCTCCTCGATATACGGCATGGTCTGCCTGCTAATCTCCTCAAAATCCTTTTTCACAACAAGCGCGCGGCAGTATGCGGCGATACCGAAAATCTTCGATACACAGCTTTCAACCTCGTCGAAGTCGATGTCCTCGTCCAGCGGACGGATAACAACGGTGGACTGTGAGCGGTCATAAGCGAATTTGCCCAGATGCTTCAGCCGGCGGCGGATATTTCTTATCATAGCGTCCTCAAAGCTGCGCTTGTTCAGACCCTTAATGGCTATCTCGCCTTCTTTGAGCAGTATAATTTCTTTCATATAAATAATCTCCTTATTGTCTGCATAATATTTTTATTATACTACACTTTAAGCGTTTTGCCAAGTGTTTTTTGTAAATTGAAGATTAACAGTATAATGATTGACTTATAATATATATGTGATATAATTATATAGAGAGATAAAACACGAAAAGGACTGATAAAATGGCGGTAAAGATAAACGAGAACAAG
>JBJEQM010000298.1:0-1594 GCA_051881755.1 Oscillospiraceae bacterium | reverse complement strand
AATTACGATACATATCTTGCAAATCTGAAAAATCAGAAGATCTCCTACGCTAAATTCGACAGTGATTATGTTGCAAAGTACAAGGAAAACGGCACATCCTTTGAAAATGTGCTTAAAGACGTACAGAGACTTTTCGGACTTGTTGCTCCCGAAAATGCCGATGAAAATTCCGATCCCAATCTTGTACTTACCGAATGGGAGCTGGAAAAGCTCAGAGCTGCATACGACAAATCCATGAACGGCGGCGAAGAGGAGCTTACACAGGAGGAATATATCCTCTACGGCACATATGAGCCTCTCACAGTTACCATCACACATATCCTCAACAACAAGTCGGGCATCAGCTTCAGCTCTTATTCGCACACAGGACTTCCCGTTGCAGTATTTGCAAAGGGTGCAGGTCAGGAGCTGTTCAGCGGATATTACGACAACACCGAGATATATGACAAGCTTGCTCTTCTCACCAATGTGAAGTAAGCAGCACTGTTTTCCTCCAATTCTTCCTTAAAAATATGCTCCCGTGCGAAATGTGCGGGAGCAATTATATTGAAAGGTTTTGTTTATGTCGGAAAAAATAAGATACAATGCGCCTGTTATGGCGGCGGTGCTTCTGATAATAATACTGCTGCTGATACCGACAGGCTTCGAGGGTGCGGCGTCGTATACGGGCAGCGACCGCTGCGCCGCAAAGGTGCTGTCCTGCGATAACAGCGCTATAATAGATACGGGACTTGTCCGTCAGGGCGAGCAGGCGTGCGTAGTAAAGCTGCTGGGCGGTTTGTTCAAGGGTCGGGAGACTAAGGCTGTCAATATGCTCAGCGGCTCTCTTGAGCAGGATAAAATTTTTGCCGAGGGAGACAAGGCGTACGTCCTTGTAAGCTATCGTGACGACGAGATACTGTCGGTGACAATGGTAGATCATTACCGCCTTAACAGCGAGCTTATCCTTGCGGCGGTATTCGTTGTTTTCCTCGTTGCCTTTGCGGGGAAAACGGGCGTAAGAGCGGTGCTCTCCTTTATAGTGACGGTGCTTTCCATATGGAAAGTGCTTGTGCCCTTTTATCTCAAAGGCTTCGACCCCATAATCACGGGCGGCGTTATCATAATGCTGCTTTCGGTCATGATAATCGCGCTGGTATACGGCTTTGACCGACGCACGGCGGCGGCTTCGCTTGGCGTGGGAGCAGGTATAATAACCACAGCCGTCACGGGAATGATATTCACGGATATTTTCAAGATACACGGCGCGGTCATGTCCTTTTCCGAAAGCCTGCTGTATAACGGCTACAACGACCTGAATCTGACCAAGATATTCATGGCGAGCATCTTCATCGGCTCGTCGGGAGCGGTAATGGACCTTGCGGTGGATATAACCTCCGCCGTGCATGAGGTCATACAGAAAAAGCCCGACATAACCCGCATTGAAGCGATAAAGTCGGGGCTTAATGTGGGCAGAGCGGCTATGGGCACTATCACCACCACGCTTCTGCTGGCATATTCGGGAAGCTGCTGCGCGTTGCTGATGGTGTTCATGGCGCAGGGCACTCCCATCGGAAATATCCTCAATTATAAATATGTTGCCGCCGAGATAGTC
>JBJEQM010000297.1:0-5908 GCA_051881755.1 Oscillospiraceae bacterium | reverse complement strand
TTGCGTTCGGTTTTGCCATGGCTGCGCCCATATTACAATGCTTCCAGAGAACTAAAAAGGTAAAAAATGATAAATGAAATACGGCTGCTGTACAAAATGTATAGCAGCCGTATGTTAAGGCAACACCGAACAATTAGCGGCTGACGCCTTTGCCGCACAGCTGCTTGCATATTTTTCGTCATCTTGCACCAAAACTCCTTGAAATACGCTAGTATTCCCGCGTCGTTTTGATACAATCTGACGAAAAATCTGACTGCGCATCTGCACAGCAATAATTGTTCGGTGTTGCCTTAATCTTTGAGCAAAAATATAGAAGCAATAACAAGAATGATACCTGCCGCGGCGGAGAGGGTAAGTCCCTCATGGAAAACCACAGCGCCGACCATCGTAGCCATAACAGGCTCTACCGAAGCTATTACCGAAGCCTTGCCCGATTCTATGCGGTCAAGACCTGCCGTGTAGCAAAGATAGGGGAGTACCGTCACTACCACAGCCATAAGGGCGGTTATGATAAGTGCGGACGGCGCGGCGGATATTTTCTCCGCCATATCGGGTATGTTCGCAAGGGGTATCGTACCCACAGCGGCAAAAAGGAATGTCCAGAAGGTTATGGTCATGCTGCCGTAGCCGCGGTTAAGGGCGTATCTGCCGAAAATGCTGTACAGCGCATAGCCGAACGCCGAGCCAAGTCCCGTCAGTATACCCATGCCGCTGACGGAAAATCCGCCGCCGAACACGCCTGTGACCAGTGCACAGCCTGCCACAGCCGCCAGTGCCGCTATAACTTTTTTTGCGGTTATCTTCTCCTTGAAAAGTATCGCTGCCATTATCGTGACCATGATAGGTGCGGTATAAAGCAGTATTGCCGCCGCCGATAGGGAGGTCAGCTTGATAGTGGTGAAATAGCAGAAGCTGAAAAATGCTATGCTGCAAATTCCCGTGCCGATAAAGCACCATATGTCCTTTAGCTTTATGCGGAACAGGCTCCTGTCCTTTACGGCAAGCACAGCGGCAAGTATCACGTCCGCCAGCGTGACGCGAAGGGCGACTATCTGCATTGAAGAGAAGCCCAGAGCGCCGAGACTGCGGACAAATATGCCCATAAGTCCCCACAAAACTCCCGACGCAATTACAAGCAGTGTGCCCGTGACAGTTCTTGTGCGGACTGAATTATCAGTACCCAATGGTATCAGCCCCCGCGTTTTCCGTCAGTATCTTTACGGCGGAGCTTGTTCCTATGCGCTCGCAGCCCTCCGCGAGAAAAGCTTCAAGGTCGTCACGGGTCTTGACGCCGCCTGCCGCTTTCATCTTTACATTTGCGCCTATATGCTCCTTGAACAGCTTTATATCCTCAAGCTTTGCTCCTGCCGTGCCGAAGCCCGTGGAGGTCTTGATAAAGTCTGCGCCGCCGTCGGTAACACAGCCGCAGAGCTTTATTTTTTCCTCTTCGGTAAGATAGCAGGTCTCGATTATAACTTTAAGTATCCTGCCGCCGCAGGCTTTTTTCAGCTTGGATATCTCGGCTGTCACCTTATCAAAACAGCCGTTTTTTACATCGCCGAGGTTTATTACCATGTCTATTTCGTCCGCGCCGTCGGCAACAGCCTGCTCCGTTTCATAAACCTTGACGGCTGTTGTATTATATCCGAGGGGAAAGCCGATAACTGTACAGATATTCAGCGCCGCGCCGAATTTATCGCGGGCGTATTTTACATATGCGGGGGGAATACATACGGAAGCCGTGCCAAGCTCCAGCGCCTCCCTGCAAAGTATATCAATATCCTTTTCCGTGGAAACGGCTTTAAGCTGGGTGTGGTCGATATGGGACAGAATTTCTTTTGTAGTCATAATATTTTACTCCTTTATGTTGCAATGCCCTCAAACTGGTTCTGATAAAGTCGGAAATATGCTCCGCGCTTTGAAATAAGCTCTTCGTGGCTGCCCGACTCGATAACGCTGCCCTTGTCCACCACGATGATCTTGTCAGCGTCGCGGATAGTGGAGAGACGATGGGCGATTATAAGGCTGGTGCGGTTTTTCATCAGCGCTACCATGGCGGACTGAATGTGCATTTCCGTTCGGGTATCAACGCTGGATGTTGCCTCGTCAAGTATAAGTATCTTGGGGTCTTTCAGTACTGCGCGTGCAATTGAAAGAAGCTGCCGCTGACCCTGTGAGAGATTTCCTCCGCTTTCGGAAAGCACGGTCTCGTAGCCGTCGGGGAGACGGTCGATAAATGTGTCGGCATTGGCGGATTCCGCGGCGAAAACAAGAGCGTCGTCGTCCGCGTCAAGGTTGCCGTAGCGGATATTCCGTGCGATAGTATCGTTGAAAAGCACGGTATCCTGTAAAACTATGGCGATAGATTTGCGCAGCTCCGATTTGCTCACCTTTGATATATCAACGCCGTCTATGGTGATAACGCCGCTGTCGGGCTCGTAAAATCTTGTGAGCAGATTTACAACGGTGGTCTTGCCCGAGCCTGTGGCGCCGACTATGGCTATCTTCTCGCCCTGTTTAACGTCCAGATCAAAATTATACAGCACCTGCTTTTCGGGAACATAGGAGAAGTTGATATTTTTAAAGCTTATCTCACCCTTTACATTGTCGGCGTTAAATTCCTCGCTGCCCTCGTCGGTCTCGGTCTCGGCGTTCATTACCTCAAATACGCGCTCCGCGCCTGCGATGGCGGTCTGTATCATGGCGTACTGATTGGCTATCTCGTTGATAGGACGGGAGAACTGCTTGGTGTACAGTATAAACGCCTGAATGGTACCGATGGTGATAATGCCCTCAAAAGCAAGCTTTCCTCCGAAAACCGCCACAAGGAGAAATCCGAAGTTGGATATTACATTCATTGCAGGACCCATGGCGCCGCTGAATATCTGTGCTTTGATACCCGCTTTTTTCAGGTCGGCGCTGATGCCGTCGAATTTTACCGCAGCGTCCTGCTGTTTGTTGTATGCAACCATTGTGCGGTAGCCTGTGACGGTCTCCTCGATATGTCCGTTAAGCTCGCCGAGGAGTTGCTGCTGGCTTACGAAATATTTGCGCATATTGCTGCTCATGAATTTGCTTACTATAATAGTAAGTATTATGGTGGAAACGCTTACCAGAGTCAGCAGAGGGGAATAGCAGAGCATGATAACGAACGAGCCCACAACGGTCAGCACGCTGGAAATAAGCGAAGCGATGGACTGGGAAATGGTGTTTGATATATTTTCAACGTCGTTTGTCATGCGGCTCATAAGGTCGCCGTGCTGGTGTACGTCGGTATATCTTATGGGCAGACGTACAAGCCGCGCAAACAGATCCTTACGCATTCTCTGCACGGTATACTGCGACAGACGTGCGGAGAATATGCCCTGTCCGTATGTGAATATAGAGTTCAGTCCGTACACAAGGAGCATGAGCGCAAGCATTGTGCCCAGACGGGGAAAATCTACATATACTCCGTTTTCACCCTGTACGGATATTGCGTCGATAGCTTTCTGCTGCAGCGACGGTGCCACAAGGTTGAGCACCGTAATGACCAGCATTACAAAGATAAGCGTGATAAATATTTTTCTGCTTGAACCGATATATTTTACAAGCTTTTTCAGCGTGCCCTTTACGTCAGTGGCTTTTTCGATGTTCATAACGGGACCTGGACCTCTGTGCATCGGGCGCATGGGCGGCATATTGCCGCGGTTATTTTCAGCCATTATAGTATACCTCCCTTTTATACAGCGCTCTTCTGCTGTGAATTGTAGATATCACGGTATATTTCGCTGTTGTTCAGCAGTTCGTCGTGAGTGCCCACAGCGGCGATCATGCCGTTGTCAAGCACGGCGATACGGTCGCAGTTTTTTACGCTGGCGATACGCTGGGCGATCTTGATGACCGTCGTACCTTTAAGATTGGTGCGAAGAGCTTCCTGAAGCTTTGCCTCCGTACCGAGGTCAAGCGCCGATGTGCTGTCGTCGAAAATAAGTATCTCGGGCTTTTTCAGAATGGCGCGGGCAATGGAAAGCCTCTGCTTCTGACCGCCAGAAAGGCTTGCGCCCTTTTCGGCTATCATGCTCTTGTAGCCGTCGGGCATTTTGGAGATGAACTCGTCCGCCTGCGCTATCTCGGCGGCGGCTTTTATCTCGGCGTCGGTGGCGTTTTTATCGCCCCAGCGGATATTCTCCTCGGCTGTACCCGAAAAAAGCTCGCTCTTTTGCAGTACCATACCTATCTTGTTGCGTAGGTCCTCAAGCTTGTAGTCCTTGACGGGGATGCCGTCCACAAGTACCTCGCCCTCGTCTGCGTCATAGAAACGGGGTATAAGATTTACAAGGGAGGATTTGCCCGAGCCTGTGGAGCCGAGTATGGCAAAGCTTTCGCCGGGCTTTATATCCAGAGATATGCCGTTGAGCACGGGCGCTCCCGTTGATTCGGGGTAGCGGAAGGATACTCCGCGAAGTGTGACAGAGCCGCCCTTTACTTCGGAGGTGCTTTCGTTTGAGCCGTCGTTGATAACGGGTATGGTGTCCAGCACCTCGGCAATTCTGTCGGCGCTTGCCTTGGCTCTTGAAACGGACTGGAACATCATGCTGCACATCATTATCGACATGAGTATCTGTGTGATATATGTTACCGCAGCCATAACTTCGCCTACGCCCATGCCGCTGCCGAGAACGTTGGACGCTTCAACCTGAAGTCCGCCGATATAAATAATCGCTATAACGGAAATATTAAGCACTATCATAAGCAGAGGATTCATTATTGCCATTATCTTCTGTACGCTGAGGTTAGTATTCATAAGGTCGTCGTTAGCCTTGCCGAATCGCTCGTCCTCGTAATCCTCGCGGACATACGCTTTGACAACTCTTGCGCCGCCCACATTTTCCTGTACTATATTATTTACGGCGTCAAGCTTTGTCTGCACACGGCTGAATATGGGCGCGGCTTTTTTCAGTAGTATGAACATGATTATTATTTCGATGGGCAGCGCGCATACAAGCACCGTGCCGAAAGCAAGATCAAGACTGAGCATCATGATGATGCCGCCGAAGAATAGCATCAGCGTTCTGACAAATGTACGCAGAAGCATATCCGCGAACTGCTGAACGGCGGTGATGTCGTTGGTAAGACGCGTTACAAGTGAGCCTGTGGTGAATTTATCCGTCTGCTGGAAGGACAGGTTCGTGACGCGGCGGAAAACATCGTTTCGCAGGTCGCAGGCAAAGCTTTGGGCGGTTATGCCGCTGAACGCCGCAGAGCCCACTCCGCATAATCCGCCGATCACGGCGAAAATAAGCATTCTGATACCCGTGCTTATAATGAGACCCATATTTCCGGCAACAACTCCGTCGTCAACAATAGCTGCCATAAGCTTGGGCTGAACAAGGTCAACAAGGACTTCGCCTATCATTGTAAGAGGGGTCAGCAAAGCTATCCATATGTACGGTTTTAAATATTTTGCAAGCTTCAGCATACATTTTCTCCTTTATCATGTATATTTTCGGGCGCTTCCGAGCCGGTCATATTTTTCCGTATCTTTCTCAGCGCCGCACACAGCGCGGATATTTCCTCGGGCGAAAAATCGCGGAACATCTGCTCTTGAGTCTCGCGGATAGATTCCTGCATAAACCGTTGGAGCATAACGCCTCTTTCCGTGACGGAGACCATGGTCTGACGCATATCGTCGGGATTGGGTGTACGTTGTATCAGTCCCTTTGCCTCCATTTTTTTCAGCGCCACGCATACCGTTGGCGGAGTGAGATTGGTAAGTCTGGCAATAGAGAGCTGATTTACCGGAGCGCCGCATTTTTCGGTAAGATAATAAAGTATATGCCGTGCGCCAAATCCGCTTCTGCCGCCGAGATCACAGTATTCGGGAAAATCTGCCGATTTTTTTCGCAGGCTGTCGTCAAACAGCTTG
>JBJEQM010000296.1:0-1597 GCA_051881755.1 Oscillospiraceae bacterium | reverse complement strand
AGATAACAGCTGAGCTGAGTCGGGACAAGCGTCTGGAGGGACTGGATTTCCTCGGGAACATGGACGGCGGCGCGGAGGGTCTGACCTTCCATGAAATGTGGGAGTCCGGCGTGAAAAATTTCCGTCCCGTCTGCCTTAAAAGCGAGGATACGGACTTTATCCTTTCCGTGGGAGCGGAGCTTGGCACCAGCGATACTCAGGGACAGTTGGAATCTCTTGCCATGAGCAGGGCGTCTCTGGCGCTTATGATAAAGGAGTCACAGGAGGAATATGCAAAAAAGGCTTCGCTGTACCGTTCCATGGGAGTTCTTGCAGGGGCGTTGGTGGCGGTGCTTCTGGTATAATGGAGGTAAAAAGCGGTGGAACTTGATCTGATATTTAAAATAGCCGGCGTGGGAATGATAGTCGCGGTGCTTAATATGGTGCTGAAAAAGGCGGAGCATGAGGAATACAGCATTGTAATAAACATCGCGGGCATCGTTATCGTGCTTATGATGATAATAAACGAAATATCCACGCTGTTTGACGCGGTGAAAAACGTTTTCGGGTTCTGAGTATGGATATGATAAAAATTGCCGCCATATGTATAATATCCGCCGTCATATGCGGAATACTTGGAGCGCAGGGCAGGGAATACGCTCTGTACATAAAAATTGCGGCGGTGTGTATGATAATGTCGGCGGTGGTGGTGTATATCTCGCCTGTTATAGACGGCATCAACAGTATCTTCCTCCGCGCGGACATTGACGATAAATACATTACCGTGCTTTTCAAGGCGGTGGGGATATGCTATATATCCCAGTTTGCCTGCGATATATGCAAAGACAGCGGAGAGAACGCCCTTGCAACTCAGGCGGAGCTTGCGGGAAAGGCGGCGCTTATCGTCCTTGCCATGCCGCTTGTGGAGGAGCTTACGGGTATAGTTGTATCTCTTTCGGGATATTGAGGACGGGAAAATGAAAAGATTGATTTGTATAATTATCGCGGCGGCGGTGCTGCTTACAATGGGTATCACTGCTCGCGCGGAGGATATTGCGGACGAGCTTGATATCGACATGGACAGCATACAAAATTCCACCGCGGAGGAATACGGCATAACCCCCGACAACACGGAGGTAATGACGGAGATATCTCCCAAGCAGGTCTTTGCCTACATATTTGAGACCCTTGGGGACAAGGTAAAATATCCCATAAAGGTGCTTGCGGCGCTGACGGCGGTCATCTTTGCAGGCTCGTTCATTAGCGGCATAGGGGACGGCATAAGCAGCAAGCCGCTGGAACGGGTCTACGGCATTGTGAGCGTGCTTGTCTGCACGGGAGTGGTCAGCGCGCCCGTATCAAGATGTATTGATACCACGGCGAAAACCATCATCTCTGGCAGCGACTTTATGATAGGGTACATTCCCGTGTATGCGGGGATAATCGCCACATCGGGCGGCGTGACCTCGGCGGTATCCTACAATACCATACTGCTGCTTGTGGCGGAGGCTGCGGCGCGTCTTGCGACGGACTGCATAGTGCCTGCCATGTCCGTATGCATGGCGCTGGGCATAATTGAGGCGGTAAATCCTTCCTTTCGGCTTACCACCCCGAGATC
>JBJEQM010000295.1:0-1600 GCA_051881755.1 Oscillospiraceae bacterium | reverse complement strand
TCGGGATATTCCAGCTCCGTAAGGTACACTTCATAAAGCTCGCTCAAAGGAGTGATAACGGGCAGTTCGCCCACGTTTTCCTCCGCAGCAGATGTTGTTTCCGCCGCCGTTGTTTCGGCAGATGTTGTTTCCGACTCTGTTGCTTCGGAGGATGTTGTTTCCGAAAGTTCGGTCACAGTGCCCGATGTTATCTCCGCAGAAACCGTTTCTGATAACACCTGCTCCGTATTTCCTCCGCAAGAGGAGAGCATAAGCGCCGCAGAAATTACCGCCAATATCCTATATTTTGCCATATTTTTGCACCCCGATACCGCATTTAAAAAACGAACAAAGGGGCTTAGGTATAATTATACCGCAAAACGGCATAATCATACCCTGCCCCGTGATATTTCATGCAGTGAAATTACTTGTTCTCGCGCTTAGCGTCAAGCATAGCCTTTACCTTGATAGGCAGACCGAACAGATTGATAAAGCCTGCGGAATCAGCCTGATTGTAAACGTGATCCTCGTCAAATGTAGCAACTTCCTCATCATAGAGAGTGTAGGGAGAAGTTACGCCTGCGTTGATGATATTGCCCTTGTAAAGCTTCAGCTTAACGTCGCCTGTAACAGTTTCCTGTGTCTTTGTAACGAAAGCGGAGAGAGCCTCACGAACAGGTGTGAACCACTGACCATTGTATACAAGGTCTGCAAAGTCGATAGCAAGCTTCTGCTTCATGCGCTGTGTAGCCTTGTCAAGTGTGATAGTTTCCAGTACATCGTGAGCATGATAAAGGATAGCTCCGCCGGGAGTTTCATAAACGCCTCTGGACTTCATGCCAACAAGACGGTTTTCAACAAGGTCAACAAGACCGATACCGTTCTCGCCGCCAAGCTTATTGAGCGCTGTAACAAGCTCTGTGCCGTTCATTTCCTTGCCGTCAACAGCCGTAGGAACGCCCTTTTCAAAGTGGATAGTTACATATGTAGGCTTGTCGGGAGCCTGAATGGGAGATACGCCCATTTCAAGGAAGCCGGGCTTTTCATACTGAGGCTCATTTGCAGGGTCTTCAAGGTCAAGACCCTCGTGAGAAAGGTGCCAGATGTTCTTATCCTTAGAGTAGTTTGTCTCTCTGTTTATCTTAAGAGGAATGTTGTGTGCCTCTGCATAGTCGATCTCCTCATCTCTGGACTTGATGTCCCAAATTCTCCAAGGAGCGATTATCTGCATTTCGGGAGCGAAAGCCTTGATAGCCAGCTCAAAACGCACCTGGTCGTTGCCCTTGCCTGTGCAGCCGTGGCAGATAGCGTCAGCGCCCTCCTTAAGAGCAATTTCAGCAATTCTCTTTGCAATGATAGGACGCGCAAAGGAGGTACCGAGCATATACTTACCCTCATAGATAGCGCCTGCCTGAACTGTAGGGTAAACGTAATCTGTGATAAATTCCTCGGTAAGGTCCTCGATATAAAGCTTGGAAGCGCCTGTCTTAAGAGCCTTTTCCTCCAGACCGTCAAGCTCTGTACCCTGTCCTACGTTGCCCGAAACTGCGATGACTTCACAGTTATTGTAGTTTTCCTTCAGCCACGGAATGATGATAGAAGTATCAAGTCCGCCCGAGAT
>JBJEQM010000294.1:0-1603 GCA_051881755.1 Oscillospiraceae bacterium | reverse complement strand
TACAGTTTTCCGCACGCCTATCATTGTAAAGGGTATCACGCCTTACATTCCCACATGGACAAAGCCTATCACAATTGCACGTCACGCATACGGCGATGTATACAAGAATACCGAGCTTAAAGTTGCCGAGGGTGCAAAGGCAGAGCTTGTTGTAACTAACAAGGACGGCTCTGAGGAGCGCGCGCTTATCCATGAATTTAATGGCACAGACGGCATTATTCAGGGACTTCACAACACGGACAAGTCCATTGCAAGCTTTGCAAGAGCCTGCTTCAACTTTGCCATTGATACCAAGCAGGACCTGTGGTTTGCAACAAAGGATACCATTTCCAAGAAGTACGACCACCGCTTCAAGGATATTTTCGCCGAGATATATGATAACGAATATAAGGAAAAATTCGAGGCTCTGGGCATTGAATATTTCTATACGCTTATTGATGACGCGGTAGCAAGAGTTATCCGCTCCAACGGCGGCTATATCTGGGCTTGCAAGAACTACGACGGCGATGTTATGTCCGACATGGTGGCTACTGCATACGGCAGCCTTGCAATGATGACCTCCGTTCTTGTATCACCCGACGGTGTATACGAGTACGAGGCTGCTCACGGCACTGTACAGCGTCATTATTACAAGCACCTCAAGGGCGAAAAGACCTCCACAAACAGTGTTGCTACCATCTTTGCATGGTCTGGCGCTCTCCGCAAGAGAGGCGAGCTGGACGGCAACAATGCTCTTATGGATTATGCCGACAAGCTTGAAAAGGCTACCATTCAGACAATTGAAGAGGGCGTTATGACGGGCGACCTTGCTGCTCTGTCCACGATACCCAACAAGACTACCGTTGATACGGAAGCGTTCCTTGTTGCGGTAAACGAGCGCCTTGCGAAAATGATGTAAACATAATAAAAGGGAGAAGTAAAGAATGCCAAAAGCAAAGAAAACGGGGATATCCACATCGGTTATCAAGAGGCTTCCGCGGTATTACCGTTTTATAGGGGAATTGGTAAAACAGGGAGTTGTCAGAAGCTCATCGGGAGATCTGGCGGCAAAAATGGCGCTGACGGCTTCGCAGATAAGGCAGGACCTTAACTGCTTCGGCGGATTCGGACAGCAGGGCTACGGTTATAATCTTGTGGAGCTTCGCGATGAGATCGGCAAGATACTCGGCGTGGACAGGGGATACAAGACTGTACTATTCGGCGCGGGAAATCTTGGAAAGGCTATTGCCACTCATATGAATTTCAGCGAATACGGCTGCGATCTGGTGGGTATATTTGACAGCGACCTCCGCAAGGAAAACGAGAAGGTCGCCGACCTGAGCATAATGTCTATAGGCAGGCTGGAAGATTTTTTTGAGGCGGTACACCCTGAGATAGCCATACTATGTATACCAAAATCCTCCGCGCAGGAGCTGGCGGATAAGCTGATATCCCTTGGCATAAAGGCGTTCTGGAATTTCAGTCATTACGATTTGAAAGTCTCGCACAATGACATTATTGTGGAAAATGTTCATTTGGGCGACAGCCTTATGACTCTTTCATATGGTTTGACAAATTATTCCGACGAGGAAGAATAATTTTATCGGGATTGCTTCGGCAGTCC
>JBJEQM010000293.1:0-5945 GCA_051881755.1 Oscillospiraceae bacterium | reverse complement strand
GGGCACCCAGCCTCTTGAAAAGGAACGCTTCATTTCCGTTATAAGCGATTCATAAGACGCTCCGCAGGTGAAAAGTGACATATTCTTGTTGATCTTTTCGCTTATGCGGGCAGGGTTGAACGCCGGGAAGAACATTGCCAGAACGTTCACAATGGTAAAAAAGCGCAGCGCCCAATACAAAATGTCCGTCACTATCTGACGGGCAGTCTTGGGTTCAGCGGCAGCCTTTTTCTTTTTAAGCTTTTCGGCTTTTTGCATATCGTTCAATGCTTCAGCCATAAAAGAACACCTCCGGTAAAAAAATCATAATCCCCACAATTTACTGCGTTCGGTTTGTTTTGTAATCCTTTTCAGAACAAAATACAACAAACAATAAATAATTCCAAAACAAATACCTGTTGAACGATTTGTAAAATTGTGCTATAATGTTTTATAATTATAACACATTTTTATGCGAGTTTCTATAACGATAATGACATTTTTCAGCACATTTCTGACATAGCACAAAAATGACCCGATTTTTCCGAAAAATTTATGCAAAATTATCACATTTGCGGAAAGGATAGTATATAATGCAGAATCTGCACCTGAATCACTTCGCGGCAGACGAAAAATTCCCCTTTCATATCATGCTGGACAGGCACGAGGAAAGCTTCCCCATGCACCGCCATCTGGACTTCCACGAGCTTGTTATCGTCACAGGCGGCACCGCCACGCACATCGTGGACAACGAGATGTTCTCCATTAAAAAGGGAGACGTTTTCGTTATCGGCAACGGCATTGCCCACGGTTATGCCGACGCCTCCGACTTTGAGATGTGCAACATCATGTTCCGCTTTGACAGCTTTTTCCCCGACGATGAGGACATCAAAGCCTCGCCCTTTTTCCGCGCCCTTTTTATCCCCGATCCATATACATCGTCGGTGCACGGCTTTTCCAACCGCTTCACCCTTGCTCCCGACGATTATATAAAGGTATACGGTATGCTACTTACCATAATGAACGAATACAGCGGAAGCAGCGACGGACGGCAGACAATGCTGAGATCCCACTTTCTCACCCTTGCGGTCACGTTATCCCGTCTCTGCGGCAGCATTGCCGAGGAGGGACCGCGGAACCTGATGAACGTTGCCGCCACCGCCGCGTACATAGAACGACATTACACGGAAAAAATAACGTTAGAGGAGCTGGCGGGAATGTCTCACTATTCGCCGAGACATTTCGTCCGCATTTTCGAGGAGGCATACCGCGTCACGCCGCA
Source organism: Oscillospiraceae bacterium (assembly GCA_051881755.1). Lineage (GTDB taxonomy): Bacteria > Bacillota > Clostridia > Oscillospirales > Ruminococcaceae > UMGS363. The sequence goes on along the minus strand of JBJEQM010000293.1, from coordinate 4,684 downwards.
GAAGTATATCCTGTCTCTGCGTCTGCGGCACGCCTGCATACTGCTCCGCGAGACGGATATTTCCGTGGAGGATACCGCCCTGCAAAGCGGCTTCGGGGACGGCAACTATTTCAGCCGCGTTTTCCGCCGTCACATCGGCATCACTCCCAGAGAATACCGCCGAGCTCCCGATATATCCGATTACGGCAGCCGTTTCAGCCGGCAAATTTCAGCCGCAGAAAGCCGCACAGCCACACCACCGGTATCGTCAGAAGAAACCACAGCGCCGAAAACAGCAGACATATCTGACCCATAAAATTCATGGCGTGGGCGGAATAATCCCACACGTTCCAGTGCAGCAGCAGATTTACTATGCACCCCACCGCAAGCTCAAATGATGTTATCACCATTGTGCCGAACAGGCATTTCACCGCCATGCTCTCGTAGGGATTTTCCGTAAAATGGCGGTAAAGTATCACAAGGCAAAGTCCCCCCGTTATTGTCATTGTCCAATGTGTAAAACCGCGGAAAAGTATTTCTATCAGCGAATAAAGTATGCCGCCGAACATAAATAATATAATATCTTCTCTTAATCTGCGCAGGGTCATGTTGTTCTCCTTAAAATATAATATACATTTATTATATGTGCGGCCGCTGTAACTATAAATGAAAAAATCATGTGCGGTTTTTATCCTGTTTTCGCCTTGCTTTCATTATTTTAACACATTTGCGGGGTATACTGTAACCATAGTCGGAACGAGAACACCGTAACGGCGATCACCATCAATAATCCCTCATTTTTCATAATTCTCTCCTTTTATATCTTTCTATTCATTCCGCAGCTCATCTGCGGAACGCCGGTTACACCCTCGCGGTGATAATATATAGCGGAACGCCTAAAAAAAATAATAGGCTGTTTACAATACAATGCCGTCCGCGGACTTTGTGAGCACTCACGGAAAACTTCGGGCGGTGTCCAAAAATTCTCCGCTTTTGCGGTTGATATATATAATGTCAGGGGCGCTGTTGCAGAGAGCGCTCCGCTTTTTTAGTATACAAATATGTACAAATTGTAAACATTGCGATTTACCCCTTGAAAAATATCTCAAAGTGAGCTATACTGTTATTTAGCAGTCGAAGTCACAGACTGCTAACACTTTCGGGGCTAAAGTGCTAATCAGTATTAAAATATATTACAAAGGAAGTGTCTTTTATGGCAGAAACAAAACAGTTCAAAGCGGAGTCCAAACGTCTGCTTGACATGATGATCAATTCCATTTACACTCACAAGGAGATATTCCTCCGTGAGATAATCTCCAACGCCAGCGACGCTATGGACAAGCTTTACTTCAAGTCCCTCACCGACAGCGCAGTTGGTATGAACCGCTCCGATTTCTTTATCAAGATAGAAGTCGATAAGGACGCGGGCGCTCTTATCATCCGCGATAACGGTATCGGTATGACCAAGGACGAGCTGGAGAACAACCTCGGTACTATCGCAAACAGCGGCTCATTCAGCTTCAAGAACGACGAGAACAATACCGCCGAGGACGTTGACATTATCGGTCAGTTCGGCGTTGGCTTCTACTCCGCGTTCATGGTAGCAAAGGAAGTTGAGGTGCGCACAAAGGCATACGGCAGCGATACCGCATACCTGTGGAAGTCCTCGGGCGTTGACGGCTATACTGTTGAAGAATGTGAAAAAGACGGCGTAGGTACGGAAGTACGCCTTATAATGAAGGACGATACCGACGACGAGTGCTATGACGAGTTCCTTACACAGTGGAAGATAAAGTCCCTTGTAAAGAAGTATTCCGACTATATCCACTATCCTATCAAGTTTGATATGGAGCACGACCACCTTAAAGAGGGCACGGGCGTTGACGATGTTCCCGCAGAGTATGAGACCACCGTTGAGACCGAAACTCTCAACAGCATGACTCCTATTTGGCGCAAGAACAAGAACGAGCTCACCGACGATGACTACAACAACTTCTACAAGGAAAAGTTCTTCGACTACATGGACCCCATCAAGCATATCCATGTAAAGACCGAGGGTACGGCAACATACGACGGACTGCTTTATATCCCGTCCAAGCCGCCCATGGATTATTATACCAAGAATTACGAAAAGGGCTTGCAGCTTTATTCCAGCGGCGTACTTATCATGGACAAGTGCGCAGACCTGCTTCCCGACCACTTCTCCTTTGTAAAGGGTCTGGTTGACTCGCAGGATCTGTCCCTGAACATCTCCCGTGAAATGCTCCAGCATGACCGTCAGCTCCGCCTTATCGCAAAGTCGCTTGAAAAGACTATCAAGAACGAGCTGAAAAAGATGCTCAACAACGAGCGTGATAAGTACGAGGAATTCTGGAAGAATTTCGGTATGCAGATAAAGTTCGGCGTTTACAACGGCTACGGCGCAAACAAAGACCTGCTTAAAGACCTGCTGATGTTCTACTCCTCCAACGATAAGAAGCTTACAACTCTTGACGAGTACGTTTCCCGTATGAAAGAGGATCAGAAGTACATTTACTATGCAACGGGCGAAAATGTTGACAATATAGATATGCTTCCTCAGACGGAGGTTGTCAAGGACAAGGGCTACGAGATACTCTACCTCACCGAGAGCGTTGACGAGTTCGCCGTAAAGGTACTGGAAAGCTACAGCGAGAAGCAGTTCAAGTCCGTTTCCGACGCCGACCTCGACCTTGAAACTCCCGAGGAAAAGGAAGAATTTAAGAAGAAGTCCGAGGAAAGCAAGGATATGCTGGAGGAGATAACAAAGGCTCTTGGCGGCAAGATAAAGAGCACAAAGCTCTCCGAGCGTCTGAAATCTCACCCCGTATGTCTTACAAGCGAGGGTCAGATATCCCTTGAAATGGAAAAGACCTTTGCTCAGATGCCCACCGACCAGAACGTCAAGGCGGAAAAGGTACTGGAGATCAATCCCGACCATGAGATATTCGGCGTGCTCAAGTCCCTCTACGACAGCGACAAGTCCAAGCTTGCGGACTACAGCAAGATACTCTACAACGAGGCGCTGCTCATTGAGGGTATGCCCATCGAAAATCCTGTTGAGTTCAGCAATCTTGTATGCAGCTTAATGGTAGACAAAAAGTAATTATACAGTATTTTTGCGGCGGAGGCTTTATAGTCTCCGCCGTTTTTGTATTTTTTACAAAATATTTTCCTTAAATTTAGTTATATTGTATTCCTTTTACAAAATTTATTTAATCATGCTTTTATAACAAATTATTATTTTTTTTTACACACTAATCTTTTATAATACTATGGTCAAATGATATATGGAGGAAGTTTTATGGAAACCTTTAACATTTTCAAGGATCTGGCTCTGATACTTCTTGCCGCGGAGCTTTTCGGACTGCTTGCAAACAAGTGCAAAGCGCCCCGCGTTGTAGGACAGATCATCGCCGGACTTCTTATCGGTCCTGCCGTTCTGGGCTTGGTGGGACAGTCGGAATTTCTCAACCAAATGGCGGAGATAGGCGTTGTGCTGCTGATGTTCTCCGCAGGACTTGAGACCGACCTGAAAGAGCTTATCCGCACGGGTCCTCTTGCGCTTCTGGTAGCGTGCGCAGGCGTGTTCGTGCCTATGCTGGGCGGATTTCTGCTGTTCTCGTTTATGATGTACGGCGGCATACCCGCAGCAAGCTCCCCCGAGTTTTTCAGGGCGCTGTTCATCGGCACTATCATGACCGCCACATCCGTTACAATTACGGTGCAGGCGCTGCGCGAGCTTGGCCGCCTTAAAGGCAAGATCGGCACGCTTATCCTCAGCGCGGCTATCATCGACGATGTTATCGGTATCGTCGTACTTACATTTGTTATCAGTCTCGCAGGCGGCGGAGAATCGGGCGAGTCGGCATCTATCGGCACGGTACTCATCAAGATACTGCTGTTCTTCGTTGTGACCGTCCTTGTTGGTATACTGGTATACAAGCTTTTCAAGGCGCTCAATAAAAAATACCCCCACAGACGCCGTCTGCCTATCTTCGGTCTGGCGTTCGCGTGTCTGCTCTCTTTCTGCGCGGAGTATCTTTTCGGCATTGCGGATATCACAGGCGCATACGCCGCAGGCATTATCCTCAGCAGCCTTAAAGACAGCGAGTATATCGAAAGAAAAATGGACATCAGCTCCTACATGATATTCGGACCTATCTTCTTTGTAAATATCGGTCTTAAGACCAATTTCAACGAAATGACCTCCGACCTTATACTGTTCTCCGTGCTTTTCGTAGTTATCGCGCTTATCACAAAGATAATCGGCTGCGGACTTATTGCAAAGCTTGCCAAGAACAGCTGGAAAGACAGCCTTAAAGTCGGCGTGGGCATGATGACCCGAGGCGAGGTCGCCCTTATCGTTGCGTCCAAGGGTCTCACCGCAGGACTTATGGAGCAGAAGTATTTTGCTGCCGTTATCCTGCTTATTATCTGCTCGTCCATCGCAACGCCTATCATATTGAAGCTGCTTTACAAGGGTGAACCTCTGCCGACGGAAAATCAAGCGACCAGCGCGGCTACCGCAGAAGCAAAGTAAATATAATGAATATAATACTGTAGGGGCGGATTCCATATCCGCCCCTATGTTGCGTAAAATGGGGCGGATATAGAATCCGCCCCTACATATTTTATACTAAACACCATTTAAAATATGAAAAAAATCAAGCCGATAATCTTGAAA
>JBJEQM010000292.1:0-5953 GCA_051881755.1 Oscillospiraceae bacterium | reverse complement strand
TTGGCACAATTCTATCTGCCGTTTTTGTCTACAGAACGGTCAAAGATTAGTATAATTTGCAAAAAACCATTTACAAAACGGGATTTTTGTAGTAAAATAGTATTATCAATTGCTATGGGGTGTTTATGTGTTTTCGGATATAGATGAAAAATACGCTTACGACGGCGACGACTTGGGTGCCGTTTATTCAAAGGAAAAGACCGTTTTCAAACTGTGGGCGCCGTTGGCGGAGAATGTTTCCGTCCACCTTTACCACACCTGCACCGACGAAAAGCCTTACCGCAATCTGCCTATGCAGAAGGGTAAGAACGGCGTGTGGGAAAAGGAGGTCTTCGGAGACCTTGACGGCGTTTATTATACCTACCTCGTCACCAACGACGGTATCGAGCAGGAAACTATTGATATATATGCGCGCTCCGCAGGCGTAAACGGCGCTATGGGTATGGTGCTGGATACCGCCGCCTGCAATCCCGCAGGCTGGGCTTCACAGGATTATGTGGAGCTGGAGCATTATACCGACGCTTGCCTGTATGAGCTTCATATCCGCGATTTCTCCATCGACCCAAGCGGAAACTTCTGCTATAAGGGACGTTTCCTCGCGTTTATTGAGCAGGGTCTCATCAACGCAGGCGGCGACAGCGTCGGCATCGACCACCTCAAGGAAATGGGCATAACCCACGTTCACCTTATGCCCGCGTTCGACTATGCTACCGTGGACGAATCAAACCTCCGTAAGCCGCAGTTCAACTGGGGCTACGACCCGCAGAATTACAATGTACCCGAGGGCTCCTACTCCACCGACCCCTTTAACGGCAAGACCCGTGTCGCCGAGTTCAAGCGCATGGTATACGCCCTCCACCGCGCAGGCATCGGCGTTGTAATGGACGTTGTATACAATCATACCTACGCTACGGCTGACTCCTGCTTTACCAAGACATTCCCTAAGTATTACTACCGTCAGTGGGACAATAACCCCGACCTTTACTCCAACGGCTCGGGCTGCGGCAACGAGCTTGCCACCGAGCGCGCTATGGTGCGCAAGTATATTATCGACAGCCTTGTATACTGGGCGACGGAATATAAGATAGACGGTTTCCGCTTTGACCTGATGGGTCTTTACGATAAGGATACCATAAACGAGGCGTACCGCCGTCTGCATGAGATAAATCCTAACGTTATACTGTACGGCGAGGGCTGGACAGGCGGAGATACTCCGCTGCCGTGGGAGAGCCGCTGCATGAAGCTCAACGCCCGCAGCACTCCCGATGTAGCGTTCTTCAGCGACGATTTCCGCGATACCGTCAAGGGCAACAACTTTGAGAACAAGCAGCGCGGATATGTAAACGGCGCACACGGCTCGGAGGATTTTGTCCGCGAGATAATGTCGGGACGAATCGCGCACCCACAGCTGCCAAATCTCCAAAAATACGCATGGACAGACTCTCCATGTCAGACGGTAAACTATGTTGAAGCCCACGACAATCTCACCCTTTGGGACAAGCTGTATTATACCAACTCCACCGAAAGCGTGGAAAAGCGCGCCCGCATGGACAAGCTCGCGGCAGCAATGGTGTTCCTTGCGCAGGGTATACCGTTTATACAGGCAGGACAGGAGTTCCTGCGTTCAAAGCCGTTCCCGGGCGGCATGGCGTTTGACCATAACAGCTACAAATCCCCCGACGCTATAAACAGTATAAAGTGGAACAGAAAGTCGGAATATAAAAACGTGTGCGATTATTACAAGGGACTTATCGCCCTGCGAAAGGCTCATACTGCGTTCCGTATGTACACTAAGGAGCAGATCGCGGCAAATATGCAGTATCTTGATAATCTGCCCCAGCACGTTGTGGGATTTTTACTCCGCGGAGACAATATCTTCGACGAGATAGTGGTGTTCCTTAACCCCAACGATTACAGCGTAAAGCTGCACGCGTTCGGCTCTTACGGCGTATATGTGGACGGCGACCGCGCAGGAACGGCTCCGCTTTACACGGTGGAGGGAGACTACGAAATGTCGGGCATCAGCGCCATCGTGCTTGGCAGGATAAGCGAAACGACTTATGATAACGATATGGCTACGGATTAAAGCCGCATAAATACAGCGCCCTCTCCATTTTGCGGAGAGGGCGCTGCTTTATTTGTGGTCGGGGTGAATGACGGGGAGAAGTATTAATCGTATCGCTCGTCAATTACGCGCACGGTTTTCTTGGTGCTTCTTGGCAGAAGTCCTATCTCCACGACCTTTACAATAGGAGTGAAGCCTATTCTGCTCTTGACCTTTTCGGAAATGCGTCTGCTGAGGTCGTTGAAATCAACAGAGCCTGTGGTCTCCACATAAATACGCATTGTGTCCTTTCCGTCAAGATGAGAAATGCGTATCTGATATTCGCTTGAAATTTCGGGGAATGTTCCGAGTATTTCTTCGATCTGGCTGGGGAATACATTTACACCCTTAATTTTCATCATATCGTCGGTTCTTCCCATTATAGTGTCGATCCTTGGGAACTTGCTGCCGCAGGGACAATCGCCGGGGATAATTCTCGAAAGGTCGTGGGTCCTGTATCTTATAAGAGGTGCGCCCTCCTTGACAAGAGTGGTGATAACTATTTCGCCTATCTCTCCGTCGGGCAGATTTTTTCCTGTTGCAGGGTCGATGATTTCTATGTAGATATAATCGTCCCAATAATGCATACCGCAGTTTTCCTTACAGCTTATACCTATTCCGGGACCGTATATTTCCGTAAGTCCGTATATGTCATACAGCTCAATACCAAGCTCGGTCGAAATGCGTTCTCTCATCTTATCGCTCCAGCGCTCTGAGCCGATAACGCCCTTTTTCAGATGTATCTTATCCTTTATTCCTCGCTTTTCTATTTCTTCTGCAAGCAGAAGAGCATAGGAGGAGGTAGAGCAAAGCACTGTGCTTTTCATATCCATCATCATCTGAAGCTGCTTATCGGTATTGCCCGGTCCCATTGGTATAACCATAGCTCCCAGCTTTTCCGCGCCGTTCTGGAAGCCTATGCCCGCTGTCCATAAGCCATATCCGGGAGTGACATGTATCCTGTCCATAGGAGTGATTCCCGCCATTTCATAGCAGCGCTTGAACTGAATTGCCCAGTCCTCAACATCCTTGGCGGTGTAGGGGATAATAACGGGTGTTCCCGTTGTTCCCGAGGAGGAATGGATACGCACGATTTTTTCCTCGGGGACAGTCATCAGTCCAAGAGGGTAAGCGTCGCGGAGGTCATTTTTTTCGGAAAAGGGGAGATTTTCAAAGTCTTCGGCTGATTTTAATGAAGTAACTCCCGCTTCCTTAAGCTTTTTTCCATAGAAGTTTTCAGCCTTTAAAAGTGCTTCAATACGTCCGTTTACAAGTTTCAGCTGTGTATCGGAGATTCTCATTGTTATCATTCCTTTCTTGTATTATTATCGGAAAAGCTTATTCGCTTCATCAAGAGCCATGCAGTTAAGGTCAAAGAACTTCGGATTGACGGTGTTCTTTACGGCTTCTTTTATTTCATCAAGGGTAAATGGCAGACAGCCGCTTATTGCCGCAGCACCCAGCATCACCATATTAAGTACCTTGGGCGAGCCTATTTTGCGGCAAACTGCATCTCCGTCAAGGATATAAAGCTTTTTAACGTTAGCTCTCAGATAATCGACCATTTCCTGCCCATTATAAGAGCCGCCGTTAAGCGCTGCCGTTACGGGCATAATTGGGTGGGAATTGAGTATAACGCTGCCCTCAGGCTTCAGGTATGGGAGCATACGCACCGCCTCTCCGGGCTCGAAGCCGATAATAAGGTCAGCCGTTCCTTCGGGTAACATAGGACAGTACAGTTCATCTCCCATTCTGAGGAAGCTGAAAACACTTCCGCCCTTTTGCGCCATTCCTATCGTTTCGGCGCTCATAACGGGTATATTTTTAGTCATGGAAGCGGCGGCGATAAGCTTTGAGGTAAGGACGATACCCTGTCCGCCTACTCCGCAGAGAAGTATATTCTTATTCATCACGACCACCTCCGGTTATAGCCTTAGCGGGACAGACCTGCGTACAAAGACCGCAGCCTGTGCAAAGGGCACTTTCTATTTTGACCTTGCCCTGTTCGATAACTATTCCCGGGCAGCCGAGTGAACGAATACATTTTTTGCACTGTATGCACTTGCTTTCGTCAACCTTAAATGGAGCAGCAGGCTTTATAAGCACGGCGCAGGGAGAACGGAAGATAATTGCCTTGACGCCTTTCTCGGCAGCAACGCGCTTGACGCAGCTTACTGCTTCGGAAAGGTCAAGAGGATTTACAGTTTCAACCGTTTTTACTCCGATACCGTGAAGCACCGCCTCTATATCCACCTTTTCAACTATCTCGCCCATCATTGTGCGTCCTGTGCCTGGGTGAGGCTGGTGGCCTGTCATGGCGGTAGTGGAGTTGTCCAGAACGATAAGGGTCATATCTGCCTGATTATATACAGCGTTGATTACACCTGTTATAGCCGAAGCGAAGAAGGTCGAATCCCCCACAAAAGCAAAGCAGGCGGTATCAGGCTCGATTTTACCGATACCCTGCGTAATGTTTACTCCCGCTCCCATACAAAGGCAGGTATCTACCATATCAAGCGGCATGGCGTTTCCGAGGGTATAGCAGCCAATGTCGCCGCAGAATACGGTTTTCTTGCCCTTCATGGCTTCTTTGACCGCGAAGAAAGAGGCTCTGTGTGGACAGCCTGCACATAAAACGGGAGGACGGACGGGAAGCTGAGGCGGCTCATCTCTTTTTGCTGCTTGGGGGAGCGCAATGTCCAGAAAAGCGTTAAGATTTTCCGCAACGCTCTTGCAGCTGTTTTCTCCCGCAGGCTTTACATCATGGGTAAGCTTGCCGCGTATCTTAACAGAAAGTCCGTATTTTCCGCAGATGTATGTAAGCTCTTTTTCGATGACCGGGTCAAGCTCCTCGATACAAAGTACCTCGTCCAGCCCGTTAAGGAACTCCACCGCCATTTTTTCGGGGAACGGGAACGGGGTTGCGACCTTGAATATTTTCGGAGCGGATTGTCCCGAAAGCGTTTCCATAACGTATGAAAAGCTTATGCCGTGAGAAGCGATACCTTTGCGGCAGGAGGAGTCATTGGCGGGAATGATAATGTTTTTGTCATACTCCGAAAATACATCGGATAACTCCTCGTTGCGCTGTTCTATCTTTATATGATTATTGTAGGAAAGTCTGGGGAAGATGACCCATTTTGACGAGTCCTTTATAAAGCCCTCGGGAGTATTTACAAGCCATTCGTCGCTGTCCTTTACGTTAATGGAAGCATAGCCGTGGCACACCCTTGTTGTCGGACGGAAAAGCACGGGAGTATGATATTTCTCGGAGTATGCAAAGGCGTCCTGTATCATATCGTATGCTTCCTGAACGCTGCATGGGTCGAAGCAGGGCAGCTTTGAAAATGCAGCGAAATGACGGGTGTCCTGTTCGGTCTGGGATGAAATAGGGCCTGGGTCGTCGGCAACCATTATGACCATACCGCCCTTAACACCAACATAAGCAAGGCTCATAAGCGGGTCGGAGGCTACATTCAATCCTACCTGCTTCATTGTGACCATCGCCCTTGCACCGCTGTATGAAGCGCCTGCCGCAAGTTCCAGAGCCGCCTTTTCGTTGACCGACCATTCAACGTATATTCCGCCCTTATTATGCTTTGCGGCAGTTTCAAGCACCTCTGTTGAGGGAGTACCGGGGTATCCCGATATGAGATCAAGTCCTGCCGCCATGGCTCCCATGGCTATTGCAGCATTACCCATTAAAAATTCTGTATGCATATTTTTTCCTCTGATTACATATATTTGACTTTATATTGCCGTATCTTTATATTATAAACATAATTTGTATATAAGTCAAGAAAATATTTATTGCGGCTCACGGTATTTCAACGAATAAAATATTTGTTG
>JBJEQM010000291.1:0-5955 GCA_051881755.1 Oscillospiraceae bacterium | reverse complement strand
ACGGTTATCTTCTTACTTTATAGTTTTTATATTAAGTTTTTATTAATTTTATATTAAATCAGCGCTATATTATACAGTATATTTTCTTGTATCGAAATTATTGTTGTGTATTATTAAAATGTATGGCTGTAAATTGAATACTCAGAAAACCGAGCCTGTACTAAGGAAATTATACTTTTTTCCAGCGGTGTGATGTTGTGTCATTATAAGTATGCGCTTCGACCTTGGGAGAAAGCGTTGTGCTCCTGCCGTTCGGCGAAGTATAGGTCGCAGGGATACCTGCAATTAAAGATGATACAGCTTCAAACGGAAGCTCGTCGCCGTAATACCTGCCAACTGCCATGTCACAATCTCCGGAGGATTTTCTCTCACAATAATATCCATACTTACCCTTCTTTACCTTGCCTCCGCAAAGAGGACAACATAAGCTGTTTTCATCATTGCTTTGGGAGGTCAGGCCGGTCGTTTATAACGGAATCAAGGCTTACATCGCCGTGAAGCGGCAGCTGCATGGCTCTTTTCCTGAAATGCAGAAAATACTCGGACCGGGATTCGTCTATCTCCTTAATGTCAAAGAAAGATACCCAGCCTTCTTCAAGGGGTCTTCTCTGTTCGTGGTGAAGCAGCCAGAAATCCGCGCCGATCATCTTCGCAAAAGTGTATTGCAGGATATAATCAGGCTTATCATACTTAGGATACCAGTTTGGTATCCACGGATTTTCCGTCGACCTTTTAAACTCGATCAGCACGTCTTTTCCGCTTTGTGCATTTACAATAAAGCCGTCCAGATCGAACTTTGTGATATGACGCGTCAGGCTGTCGCGGCTCCACATATGAAAATAGTCGGCAAGACGCTTGTTTTTATCCTTTGATGTACCTTTATCGGAATAGCTGCAATGCAAATTTGCATATATCTTACTGCGCAGGCCGCTGCCGTTTACAATGCTGCCGTCTTTGGGGATATTCGATTCGACGCAGTAAAACTGTACCTGCTCCATATCGTACTTGCTTTTTGATCGTTCCCAGCAATCATTATATTCTCTCCGCAGCGACGGGTACACTATTATCATGAACGGCAGATCCATTCTCTGCGCAAACATAGTACCGTAGTCGAGAAGCTTGCGGAAAGCAAAATTGTCCTGTATTTCTCCGTTAAGGAAATTTATCACGTCCTCTTTGGGAAGAGCGTACGGGTCATATTCAAAACCAACGTTCAAAGTACACATCTGAGGCGTATGTCTGACTTCGCCTTTGGCTCCCCATATCAGCAGGTTGCAGTCCTGACTGCCTGTGATATAATTATCGGGATAGTGATTCAGCAAATATGCGCTTAATTCGTCCATTATTGTTCTCCTTGGCAAATGTAGTTATTCCATTGACTTGGCTGCGGCTTCAATAAAATCTATTTCGCCGTCGGTCAATGAATATTTCTCATAAAGCCGTCGGTCTATATCTTCAATTGAAGCGCTCCAGTCAATATCGGAATTTTCGGTGAAATCCTGCAAAGGGACATTGAGCCATGTTTCGCGGGGATTGTCCTGCGTTACCTTCAATGTGCTCAGCATCGTCCTTGCAAATTTTGTCTTGATATATTTCAGGCAGGCTTCCGCTTCCGCGGCTGTGCCGAATTTGCCTATACTTAAAAAGGTCACTGTGTGACCCACATTGGGCTCTCCGATAACGGGCATTGACAGCGCTTCTCCCACTCCGCCGCTGCCGTTGGCTTTCGGGATAAATACCTTGTAATATTCAAAATTATCGGGCAGCTTCAGATATTTGCGCTTTATCCATTTGAGCGCTCTTGAGGCTTTCTCTCGTCCGAATATCCGTGCGTATTCCTCGCCGTCGTTGGGCATATCATCAAAAAATAACTCGGGAAAGGTATAAAAAACATTGGAGCCCACGTCATACTTATGTCCTTTGCTCGGGCGTTCGGCAGCCCACTCGTTTTCCTTGTAAAGCTCGTCTGTCAGTCTGTACAGATCTCTTGGATATACCAGATCGGCAAATGCGGTGAAATCTGCGGAGAGTACCTTTGCGGTAATTCCGCGCAGCTCCTCATAAGCCGAAAATACGCCTATGCTGCCGAAATCGCGGGACTCGTCCCACATGGTCACGGCTACGCCGCCCTTTATATCAACCGAAGAAAACACCTGTGAAGTATCCTGCCAATATTCGGCGACCTTAAAATGCTCGTCATTAAGTATTTTTTTATTCCACTCCTTTGGCGTTTTTCCTGCATTAAACAGGCAGCGGGCAGGGTGGATAAATGTGCCGCGGGGACACACACGGCGCGATGAATCAATAAAAAGATGATAAATAGGGTCTTTGCCGTGACCGTCTCCGCCGTTGGTAAGCTGGTACGGCGGATTGCCTACGACAGCATCAAATTTCAGTTTATACCTTTTCTCGGTTTCGCTTTCTGCCAATGCGCGGTATTCCACGCAGCGCTTATTCGTCCAATCCCGAATTATGCATGGTACGGGATTTTCATTCGTTTCATTTTTACTGTAAGGTGCGGTGTAATTCAAACCGTCCATCTGCCAGATATTCCACGAAATAATATTTGCGATACGGTACAGTTCCTTTGCGGAGGGCTGTCTGCCGAACTTATTCATCATATGATCGGCAAAGGTAAACAGCAGGTTTTCCCTTGCGATAAGGAGGTTATCCCCCTGATATTCGTAGCCGTACACGCTTTGATATGCTTTTTCCGTCCACTTTATCCAGTCCGCTTCGTTGTCCGTGTTTTCATCGACTATGCGAAGCTTGCGGTCAAGCAGTCCGATACGCATATGCACGTCATCTATAGGGTTGCCCGTGACAGTATCATATCGGCTGACAAGATATGGGGCTTCACCGCAGGTTATTTCCATTCGCTTTGCCCGTATATAGTCATGCCATGTACGTCCGCTTTTGGACGGAAAAACTATTTTTCCCTCCGTCGCTTCCCACCGGTTTCCTTTGGCTGTATTGAACACGTCAGCTCTGCCAAACCACTGCTCATCAACGAGGTCATTTTGCAGGCAGCATATCCATGAGGGAGTAAATACCTCGCCTTTATCTTTGGTACGGAGGTTTTGCTTCTCCCTTGCCTTGGTGACGCGTGGTCTGATACGGTCAGCGTCTGTGTCTGTTATCTGAGCGGCGGTAATTTCACATTCGGGGGCAAAGTCCTCGCCGTATCCGATATAGTCATTGGTCGCCCACACAATATGCTTATTGGTGGAACGGTCTGTCAGAAGCAGCTCAAGGAGCCGTTTATCCGTTTTATATATGCTGTCCTCCGCGATAACGGTTCCCATGCAGTCAGCTCCTTTCATTGAAGTCACGTCAGATAACATCTGCCGTGACTTCATTATACTACAATCCGACAAGAAATACAAGCCTTATTAAGAAACCCTGCCATGTTCAGCAGGCTATGGGAGCAAATTCAAGCACGGAATCACATTCAAGAAAGACCCGAAGCTTATCTGCCGTTTCCTCATACCATTTTACGGTAAACAGCGCAATATCGCCTATTTCCATGCCGCACCTGCAAAAGCAGTCGGCGTCAATGCCGTCGGCTTTGACTATAACTCCGCGGCGGAATTTGCCTGTTACCGTTCCTCTGACAACGTCATACTGTTCAAATTTGTTCATAAAGTATCTCCTTTATATTACCATGGCAAATCATCGTCATCAATGCAGTCAAAATCATCTGTAATGTCATCGGAAGTATGACCGCCTGCATTATCCGTATTGCCGCTTGTTTCCGCAGCGGGGGTTATTTTGTCCACCAGCTCGCTTTTGCCGCCTCGCTCGATAAGGTATGCTTTATTCAGCGGCATGGAAAGGACGGTCTCACGCGATTTATTTACTCTTGCGGCGATAAGGTCGGCTGTGCCGAGGTCCTGTCCGCCGAGGTAGAGTATATGGTCGCAGTTGTTTATGATGGTCAATGCCGCGTCAGCGCCGTAGAGGGAGTTGAGCTGCGATATGCTTTGTACAATGAGACTTGCCGAAATATTGCGTGAACGTATTACCGAGATTATCTTATCAAAATTGGGTATAAAGACGTTCGTTGCAAAGTCGTCAAGTATGACCTGCACGGGTATATCAAGCCTGCTGTTGGGATTTTCGTCGGCAATGCGGCATATGTTCTGGAACATCTGGGAATAGAATATATTCGCAAGAGGGTCCATGCTGCGCTCGGTATCGCTGACATTGACAAACAGCACGTTCGGCTCGCTGCATATGCTCTTGAAATCCACCTTATGCTGAGTGTTCTTTGCCATCTTTTCAATGGATCTCATATCAAAAATGCGCAGGGCTCTTGAAACGAACTGCAGGATACAGCTCCATGTCCTGTCCGCTTCCTTTCCTATCTGGGAGGATTTGAATTTTGCCACGGCAAAGCTGTCGGGGTTATTGACCTCCAGCTCTGTAAACAGCTTGCCGAAGTTGGGATTGGTCATCATTTTGTACAGCTTGTTGACCGACACAAGGTTCTGCTCCTGCTTCGGAAAGGTCTCCAGCACAAAGGCGATAAGAGCTGCAATAACCGTCTGGGCGGATTCCTCCCAGAATGGGTCGGTGACTGACCTTACCGGAGACAGCATTGACGCGATGCGCATTACATCTTCTTCGGAATAGTCCTTGCCCTTGCGCCCGATAAAATCAAGCGGATTGTAGCGGCAGGAATACTCGGGATTGACAAAGTCAAGCGTATTGACCTTGTATCCCGCGCGGCGCAGGGAGGGTCCCAGCTTGCGGCTCAGGTTGCCCTTGGTATCGGCAATGATATAGCTGCCGTAATGCCGATTGACATTGGGGATAACATATCCCGTAGTCTTGCCGCCGCCCGACGGTCCGATGATAAGGTCGTTGTTATTCAAGCCCGTTGCGTATGAGTCGTTTGAAATGATTTTTCCCTGTGCAAAGATTCTTGTGTTTGATGTATTATTTATCATGGTTCAGTCCTCCTTTTTTTCTTCGCCTATGATGCAGGTGGCAAGTCCGAATTTGACCGCCTCTTCCGCATCGAAATACGAGTCTTTCTTTGTTTTCTTGTATACCGAGTTCATACTTTTGCCTGTCCTTTCCGCAATTATGCCTACCAGTATCTTTCTTATGTCCATGAGCGAATCCAATCTTTCCCGAAGCTCCGCAGGCTTTTCGTAATTCCCCGAGCCGAACATGGAGGGGTCGTGTATCATCAGCGTGGTATGCGGGTACATCTCGCGCTTGTCGCCTGCAAGGAAGATGATAGCGCCCATGCTGGCGGCGGTGCCGATGCAGACGGTCCTGACGGGCGTTTTCATCTGCCTGATATAATCGTATATCATCAGACCGCTCCTTACCTCTCCGCCCGGCGAATTGATGTATATGGTTATCTCTTCGTCGGGGGCAATGCGTTCAAGGCACATGAGCTGCATGATGACGGTAGTCATGCTCTCGGGATTTACGCCCTCCGTAAGGAATATCCTGCGGTCGGAGAGCAGCTCGTCTCCAAGGGAAACTGACTGTATACCTTTAGCTGTATCTTTGATAACGGAATAATTGTTCATAGTATTTTTTCCTTTCTTTTTACTGTAAATCATTGTAATAGTAATAATCGTAGGTGATTTTGTCTTTGAGCGGCTCGATAAACAATTCGCTGATGAACCACCATTCTTTCCTGCTGTCCTCTATTTTGTCGGCGGTGTACCTGAATGGACGCTGCACGGCGCCGTTGTCATCAATGAATAAAATGTCATACAGGTTGTACAGTGAACTCATCAGCACCTTGCCCACCGTGTAGTGTGAGTCCTTTGACGGACCCACAAATTCTGTCATCTCTCGGAATGAATCTTCCAATGCCGTCGTATTACCTTTATGTATCAGCTTCAGAAATGCGCGGAGGTCGATAAATCTGTATATCTCAAAAAGTCTCATGTATGACGAGTTGTCGGTAAATAGGTCTATTCGGGAAAT
>JBJEQM010000290.1:0-5968 GCA_051881755.1 Oscillospiraceae bacterium | reverse complement strand
TGGACGAAACTTTAAGTCCGCTTCGCGGATTTTATTCTTAGTTTGCTGTTTGCCGTGCTAAATTCCGATTTACTTTACCCCTCCAAAGACAAAGTAACTCGTAAGACCCTCGGGAAATGCCGCCGCAGAGTACGGAAGTCCCGACATTTCCAACGAATTGCTATGGTCAAGCTCCGCGATACCGCCGCCAAGATTATCCGTCAGCCGCATGAATGTGCCGATACAATATGGCGAGTCCATGTTGCTGTCCGTCATGGCGGCAACTGCGGAAAGGTCACCCGCAAGCACCGCACGTCGGGTCTCTTCGTCATGCTCCGCCGTATCGTAGGGCTGCAAATAATGGGAAAAATCCACCGAGAAAACCGTCAGTATATTTCTCTCCCCGTAAAGCTCGGTCAGCGCCGCCGCAAGCTTATCGGGGGTTTTTTTGTCCACTGCCGCGCCCACAAGGACGGCGGAGATCTTCGCCTCGGGGAAATAATATTTTGCAAAAGGTATCAGCGACGATACCGCATGATCCTCCTCCATGGACATATCATGCTCCGCCGCGCCTACTTCCATGAGCCGCTCCGTGACCTCAATATCATTTTCCATTACCCCGAACGGGGTCTGCCAGCCGCACTTGGACGTGACAAATGCGCCGCCATCTTTATAATGCTTTGTCGCCACTATAACAATGGTATCAACGTCGCCGCGGTTTTGTGCGGCGGTATAAAAGAATGACGATATAAGCCGCCCGCCCGTGAGATGATGGGGCACCGTGCCGCAGAGCAGCTCTCCCGAGACGTCATACTCCTCGGGAGAAGCCGTATAAACGCGGAAGTCGCGCTCAATGTAAAAATTGCAGTCTAAAAGAGGATATATTTTCTGTGCTTCTTGGGTGGTATACTCCGTGACGGGCTCATCAATATACGCGCTTTCCGCCGTACTCTCCGCCGCATTTTCCGCCGAGCAGCCGCATAATTGTGACAATATCATCATCACCGCCGCTGTTACGGCGTATTTTTTCATCATATCATACCGCCGTTTCATTTGTCTGCTCCGACACGGTTATGGTACTGCTTTCGCCTATGCCCCAGTTGCCGCTGAAATCACGGACGGTAGGCGCTTCGGAGACGTACTCTCCCACCGCCGCAAGACGGTAGTAATATGTCAGGCTCTTCCTGTCGTAAACGCTTATCCTGATGCGCTGTCCGCTGCGATTTACAGAAAAATACTCGCTCTGATACGATGTAAACCTCGCGCCCGAGGGTATAACGTCCTCCACGATATTGTACTTGCACTTTGTATCGGACAGATCAATGGTAACGCGCACCAGCTCGCCCGGTGCCCACACGCCGTTTACGGGTGAAACGCTCTTCCTTATGCCGATAGTCGGCTCGGTCTTTATTTCGGACACGCGTCCCATATACATTGCAATGCAGACAACTTCACCCGACTTTACGCGGATATTGGCGTTTTTAAGCTGCTCCTCACCAAATGATACACAGTTTCCGCGGAATTTATCCAGTTTCACGGTCTTTTCCGCGCCGTTAAGGTCGTAGCATATCTCCGCGCCGCCCTCATTCTTGGGTACATAATGCTTAAGGTAGGTCATAAGCTGGAGCGCGTAGCTTTCCACGTTGGACGGGTGGCTGTAAAGATACCGCGCGATATATTCCGCCTCGGGGTGGTGCATTGCGGAGGCGGCAAGCAGAGCGGTCTTGGTCAGAGCGGTGCTTGAAGCATACGCCTCCTTGCCCGTCTCGCCGTCCGTTATGATAAGCTCCTCGGTATATTTTGTATAATACTCCTGCGCCGCCGCAGTATCTCCCAGCTTTGCCAGAGCCGCCGCAAGATACAGACCGTTTTCCGCGGATATATTCTTTTCACTTTCAAGCAGGTCGTATATTTCCGTCAGGACAGGCTCGCCGAGGGAGGCAAGACCGTAATAGCATACCGCCGAGGTGCTTACGGTAACGTCCCGCTCATTGAGGGCGTTATAGAACGTCCGCGCCGTGGGAGCTTTCTCCACCAGCTCGGGAGCAGCGCCGCATACAAGGGCGGTCAGTTCAAGGTCGGTCTGCGCCGCGGGGAGCACCTTCATAGCGCCGCTGTTTCCGCCGTATTCCTTGATATACTCCTCCTCGGTATACCGACCCAGCTCCTTGAATGCAAAGCCCTGCGCTATATTGAAGTCCAGACGGCTGCTGCAGCAGTTTGAAAGCTGATAAACGATACGGCTGTATAACAGATACTCCTTGTCGAAGAATGAAATATGTACGGGGTATCTTGTGGGGGAGATGTCAAGCTTTTCCGCCGATAAATCGTAGAAGTTGGTTATCTCGGTCTCCAGCTGAGTGCCTACAACGGACAGGGGCAGCTCTACCGCGTCGGACTGTCCGCCCGACTTCGCCGTAAACAGCACCTTGTATTCGCCTATAGGCAGCTTGCCGAAATTCAGCGCTCCGCCCGACTGAGCGGTGACGGTCTTGTCAATGCCGCCGCCCGTAATCTGCGCGGTAATGGCAGCCGTGCCGCCGTCGCCGTGGGATATTGCCGATACGGATATATCGTCGCCCTCGGTGTAGGTGGGCAGAGATATTGTGGTGATAAAGAACGGTATGGATACAATGAGCGGCTCCCTTGATGTGCCTGCATATATCCTGCCGTCGCCGTCAATTCCTACCGCCTGTGCGGTGCAGCGCCACTCGGTGAGATTATCGGGGAGAGTAAAGGTGAATACAGCCGTGCCGTCGGAGTTGGTCTTGCCCGTCATAAATGCAGCGTTATCCTTGAAATCGCGGCGCACGCTGGCACCGTCTCCTTCGCCGGCGCCCTTTTCGCCCATGCCGTTGGTGGCGAGACTATGTTCAACGTAGCTGCAATATGTATCGCAGCTTGGGTACCATACAAATGAATAAATGCCGCCCAGAGGATTTGCGGTCTGGTCTGCCAGAGCGAAAGCCGCCTCGTCCACAACGCTCAATGATACATCGGCATTTGCGGCAGGGTTGCCCTCCTTGTCGACGGCGCGGACGGTGACAGTCGCCTTTTCGCCGGGCTTGTAGCTGTCCTTGTCGCTGCCGACGGAAACGGTATATTCGCGCTCTTCGGGGTCAAATTGCAGGAAAAAGTCATAGTTATATACGGTGTAAACGTGCTTTCCGTCGAAATACGCGCCGCTTACACGCACGCAGGGTATATACTCCGCCGTCATATTGTGCGAAATGACAGTCTTGTCGGAAGTACCGTAGGAAACGAAATTTTCTTGGTTAAAGATGTAGAAAACACGTCCGCCGCCGTTTTCCACAGGCTCATAGTTATCGTTAAGGCTGATATTTACTGTCTGACCCTCGGTGAAGTAGGTATCTTCCATATCAAATGTGTAAAAATGCTTTTTATAGTCGTCGCTGTAATATCTGCCGTTGTAGATATATTCCGTGTCGGAAACGCTTCTGCCTTGGCTGTCCTTGTAGCTTATATTGATGTGATAGCTGCTGTCGTCGTATTCCAGCGGCAGCTCCAACGTTGCCTTGCCGCCCACGGTGTTTACGGTGTATGTGCCAACGACCTCCTCGCGGTAATCGTAGGTATATTTCGTTATATTCCGCTTTTCCAAGAAGTCATAGTAGCTGCCGCTCCTCTTTTTCTCCGACCAGTTTCTTACAAGTGTAACGGAGACCTCCGTATCGTAGGGCGCGCCCCGCAGCTCATCGCTGTTCTGTCCCCACGCGAAATAGTACGGCTCGGGGTGCTCCTCGGCAGCCTTGGCGTTTATCATGGAGGTGGTAATATCCAGTATACCCTTTTTATCCTGCTTTTCGCAGTTTGTCTCCACCATTACATCTCGGTAAAACATCAGTATATCCACATACATGGACTGATACTCGTTTTCGATGCCCGCGAGCTCAAATTCCACTGAATCATACTGCGGATGCCATGTATCCTCATCCTTAAACAGCAGCTCAAACTCCGCGTGACCGTTTTCATCGGTGGTATAAACGGGAGTGCGCTCGGGCTTGAGGTCGTAGGAATACACCGTAAAATCCACGCCCTCCGCAGGAGTGCCCTCGGTAAAGGTGGCGTCAAAGCTGACGGGCACAGGCACCGACTGGGGCGATTCCGCATAAGCGGGCAGCTGGGGGTCAAAGAAGTATGTAGGCTTTACATAGTCGTATATCCTCAGCCACTTGCTGTACATTTCCTCGTCGCCGCTGCAAAGGGATATATTGCCGTAGCCCTCCACGTTTTTGTTAAGCTGTATCTTGGCGGTGAAAAATCCCTTTTCGTCGGGATTGATGTACACGCGTTCGGAGACCTCGTCGCTGCCTCGGGATATATAAAGATCGTCGGGGACGGTGTATTTATCCGAGCGCGGACGTATCATGCCCCATACATTTATAGTATCGGTGGAAAGATACATCTGCCTGTCGGTGTAAATATACATATAATATTTTTCATTGGCGGGGATATCCTCGTCATTGCGGTAATCGAAGAAGTCGATAAAGGTACTGCCGTTGTGTGTCACGCGCATAACGCCCTTGCCCGAGCCTTTTATGTCGGTCTTGGCAACGCCGTCCGCGCCTGTCTTGGCGTAGGTGAACTCTTTGCCGCCGTAAAGGGAGATGTCGGCATTTTCCGCAGCCGCTCCCGTGACGGTATCATTTACAAAGTACAGCGCCTCCCCCGACAGGAAGCTTGCGTAAACGGACAGGGTATTGACCTGAATATGCCGCTGGATATGGTACTCGGTATCCTGATATGTTGTCTTTATATCGGCAATATACCAGCCCTCCTGCAGGTCCTCGGGGAGCATTATATAGCCGCCGTAGTTATAGCTCTCGCTTTCGTCCAGCAGAAGCTTGTCGGTGGAGCTGTATACTTTTTCAAGCTTGCTTGTATCAAAGGTGTAGTTATCGCGGATATAATACGCACCGCCGATGCTGTCCGCACATTCGCACAGCGCCTTGAAATAATCCTCCGCGCCGCTGTAGCGGTATAATTCCACGGAATAATCGTTTTTGGTCATATTCTGGGAGCAGCTTATCTCGATGACCTTTACATCATCGGGCAGGAATGACTCGGAGTCCCCGTTGGAGGTATAGCAATAGCTGTTCCTGCTGCCGTTAGAGGTCTTAAAGGAGAATGAGCAGCCATCGGGCGCAGCTATGCCGTCCACAGAGGGGAGACCCTCTTTCAGTGTAACATTATATACACTGCCGCTCTTGAAGCCGCCGTTAGGGATAAACACCAAGGTGTTGCGGACGGTCATAAACCTGCCCTCCACCTCGGGAGTGACGGAGAAATACTCTTCCGCCTTTTTGGCGTCGGGGACGGCGGTGAACTCGAACTCGATGCCCGTGTCACAGGAGACATAGTCCGAGCCGTTGTCGGGATAGTAGGACTTCAAGCGGAAATCGTCCTCGGTCTGGAACGCCCAGCTGTAGACCTCGCCGCCGCTGTCATTATTCAGCGCCAGCTTTACGACAGCGCCCTTTGGGAACTGCTCCGCCGCCGTAAGCAGGTAGCTTTTGTCTCCCGTCTTTTCAACGGAGAAATCACCGTCGGGAGTGAGCACAAGGTGAGCTTTCAGGCTGTCCTCGTCCATGTCCTCGCGGGTAGTGAGGGCAAAGGCGGAGTCGGTGGTTATGAGCCTGCCCACGGTCTTTTCGGCGGAGACGGAGGACACTATGCAGTCCTCGGGAGTCTCGCGGGGCAGGGTCTCAACGGGCGCGGCGGTCTCCTCGGCGGCGGCTGTTGTGCCGTCGGTCTGTATGTCAGCCGTTTCCGACACGGAGGTATCCTCCCCCGTCACGCTTGCAGGCACGGAGCCGTCCTGCCATTTCGGCAGCAGCACCGCGCAGGCGATACACGCCGCAGCCGCAACTCCGCCTATAGTACAAAGTATGGGTATCTTTTTGCTCTTTTTTGCTTTATTTTCCTGTCCGTTTTGGTTATTCTCCATATCATCAACCCCTGTAAAATT
>JBJEQM010000289.1:0-1612 GCA_051881755.1 Oscillospiraceae bacterium | reverse complement strand
ACGGTCTGGACGACCCTGCCGAGCTCCTTGCCGAGGACAACTGGACATGGGATACCTTCCGCAAGATGTGCCTTGATTTCTGCGACCTCGAAAACGATAAGTTTGCTTACGACAGCTGGTATTTCGAGACCCAGTTCATTCTCACAACAGGCGTTGCCCCCATAAGCATGGAGAACGGTCTTGTAAAGAGCAATATAAACAGTATTGAGATCGAGCGCACCGAAAACTTTATGTATAATCTCAAGAAAGACGACCTGCCTCTCCCCAAGGCAGAATTCAACTGGACCGAACAGCCTCAGCGCATCAGCGAGGGCACGACATTGTTCTGGCCTTGCGCAACATGGTGTCTTTGGGAAGCAGACCTTTCCAAGTTTGGCTCACCCGACGAAATAAGATTCGTTCCCATGCCAAGAGACCCCGAGGCTGACGCTTATTATCTCCCCGCAAACATGGACGCATACGCTCTATGTAAGGGCGCTGCAAATCCCGAGGGTGCTGCAGCATTTGTAAAGTGCAAGCTTATTGCCGAGAATGACGAGAACTCCATCGCTCTCACAGAAAAGCAGTACCGCGAGGACTACGGCTGGACAGATGAAATGTTCGATATGTGGTACACAGTACGCGAGCTTACCGACGCAAATCCCGTAGTAAGCCTCCACATGGGTCTGCCCACAGACGTTGCTTCTGCCGTTGACGACGGTATCAAGCAGGCTTCCTTCAGCGGCACGGAGTGGGGCTCTACAAGAGATTCCATAAGCGTTCTCACAGATACCGCCGTTGAGGAGCTCAACGAGCAGATCAAGGCTAATTTCTCCTGATATATTATTGAAAGGAACGGCAAAATGAATTTTACAGGCTATAGCAAGGGTATTAATCTCGGCGGCTGGCTTTCTCAGTGCTGCCACACCAAGGAGCATTACGACAGCTTTATAAGCGAGCAGGATATAAAGAAAATTGCCGCTTGGGGCGCAGATCACGTACGTCTCCCTATTGACTATGACCTTATTGAAAATGAGGACGGCACTCCCGACGAAAGCGGTTATAAGTATATCGACAATGCAATCGAATGGTGCGAAGCGGCTAAGCTGAACATTATCCTTGATCTGCACAAAACTGCGGGCTTCTCCTTTGACAAGGGCGAGAACGAGGCGGGATTTTTTGAAAGTCCCGCTTTGCAGGAGCGCTTTTATAAGCTGTGGGAAAAGCTTGCGGCAAAGTACGCGTCAAACGATGGAAGTATCTCATTCGAGCTTCTTAATGAAGTCACCGAGCCGAGCTACAGCGACACATGGAACGGTATTATCCGCGTTTGTATCGAAAGGATACGCAAGCTTGCGCCCGATACATTTATCTTTGTAGGCGGCTACTGGCAGAACAGTCCCGACGCTATCCCCGACCTTGAAGCCCCCGCCGATAATAAGGTTATATTCAACTTCCACTGCTATGACCCGCTGGATTTCACTCATCAGGGCGCCTACTGGATAGAAACAATGCCCCCTGATTTCAGGCTAAATTTTGATGACGTTGACCCCGCTATCAACAAGGAATACTTTGTCGGACGCTTTGCAAGAGCCTGTGAAACTGCCCAAAAGTACGGCGTTCCCCTATATTG
>JBJEQM010000288.1:0-5996 GCA_051881755.1 Oscillospiraceae bacterium | reverse complement strand
CAAGCTTTGCCCTCGCCTCCTTTTGTCAGTCTATTTTTGTGTCTTGCTATAGTATTATTGTCAGTGCTTCCTTAATTGTCAACGAGCGCTTTTTTGCGCCACTTTCCGCCGAGATACCTTATGACGCTCATAAGCGCCGTAAGGAACCATGTCAGGCAGGTCGTTCCCCACACCGCCCATATTCCCACGGCGGGTATGTTGATAAGTATAAGCGCGAAGCCTATCCTGCCGACTACCTCCACACAGCCGTTGACCATGGCATAGCCCACGTCTCCCGCGCCGTTGAGCAGACCGCGGGTGGTGTGTATCATGCCAAGGAAAAAGTAAAAAAGTGAGGACAGCTTCAATGCCTTGCCGCCGATGTCAATGACCGCAGGCTCGTCTACGAAAAAGCCGATTATATTTTCGCTGAACAGCATGAACACCGCCGTCATAAGCAACGAGAAGCCCAGCGTTACAAGCACGCTCCTGTGGTAGCCGCGGATAACGCGCTCTCTTTTCGCCGCGCCGATGTTCTGTCCCGTAAAGGTGGAAAGCGCCATATTGAGGGAGCTGAATGGCTGCTGTATAAGCTGCTCCACGCGCATTGTGGCGGTGTACGCCGCGATGACCGTATCGCCGAAGCTGTTTGTCACCCTTTGCAGGAATATCATGGAAACCGATATCATGGAATTTTGCAGCGCGATAGGCACGCCGGTGCGTATGCATTTTACGGCGATATTTTTATCAAACCGCGCGTTATCGCGGGACAGCCTGAATATATCATTTCTGCGGAACGCAAAGATAATGCTCGCCGCCGCAGATACAGCCTGCGCCGTTATGGTCGCCCACGCCGCTCCCGTGACCCCCAGACCCAGCACGGGCACAAAGAGCAGGTCAAGCAGAGCGTTAAGTATACTTGCTATGATAAGGAATACAAGGGGAGTTTTGGAGTCGCCCAAAGAACGCATGACGGCGGTTATCCAGTTGTATGCCGCAACAGCCACCGTGCCTGCGCAGGCTATCTTCATATACGCCGCCGAGCTGCGGAAAATGCTGTCGGGAGTATCAAGCAGCCTCAGCAGCGGCTCCGTGCAAAGTATGGATATAACGCTGATGATAATGCCGAACGCCGCAAGCACATAGGCGGAGTTGGCGATAAGCTTTTTTACGTCCTCATACTTTTTCGCGCCGTAGCTCTGGGAGATAAGTATGCCGATACCCGTGGCAAGTCCGATGCAAAGGGTATAGAAAAAGTACGTCATGGAGCCCGTTGCACCTACTGCCGCAAGGGCGTTGTAACCGAGATATTTTCCCACGATAACGGAGTCCACAATATTATAAAACTGCTGAAAGAGATTTCCTGCCAGCAGCGGCAGGGCGAATTTTACTATATGTCCGATCTCGCTGCCCTCGGTCATATTTTTTGCGTAAGCGCTCATATATAGATTTTCCTTTATACTATTATAATATACTATTGAATTATATCGGAAAATCTCCTTTTGTTCAACATATAAAACGCCGAAATTTCGCGGTATTTTTATGTATATTCAGTATATTATCACAATCTATTGCAATTTTGCGCGGAATGTAGTAAAATATATATGCAAGATAAATTACGGGAGATAATCGTACCATGAATATACTATATATGCTTCACCCAAAAAACACAGTGGATTTTCTGTATGACGACGAGACCATGCGTTCGGGACTTATCAAGCTGAAAAAATGCGGCTATACCGCTCTGCCCGTTATCGACCGCGGCGGACATTATGTGGGGACCGTCAGCGAGGGAGACTTTTTGCGCTTTATGCTTGATAACCACCTCTATTCCGACGAAGCGCGGGAGGATCACACCATCTCCGACCTTATCAGAAAGGGCTGGAATCCGCCGCTGAAGGTCACCGCCCCCGTGGAGGAGCTGCTTTTGCAGGTAATGGAGCAGAATTTCCTGCCCATCGTGGACGACCGCGGCTGCTTTGCAGGCATCGTAACGCGGCGCGATATAATAAAGTATTTTTACGATAAATCCAAGCAGTATGCAAAGTAAAAGGAGACGCTATGAAGCTTCGGCTGAGAGAGCTGCGTCTGGAACATGGTCTGACGCAGGAACAGATATGCAAATATATATATGTTAACCAGTCCATGTACTGCCGCTACGAAACGGGCAAGCTGAGTCTGCCCCTGAGCAGCGCGGAGATACTGGCTAAATTTTACAATGTAAGCATGGACTACTTAATGGGTCTGAGCGATGAAAGATAGAAAGGAAGATATATTATGACCGACGAGATACGTTCACTTTTGGAAAAAACCGCCGCAAATCTTGAAAAGAACAACATGAAGTGCATTATTGCACAAACCGCTGCCGACGTCCCCGACATAGTAAAGGGACTTATAAAGGAGGGTGACACCGTCGCTTCGGGCGGCTCAATGACCCTTAAAGAAACGGGCGTTATCGACCTGCTGCAAAGCGGCGCATACAACTATCTTGACCGCACGGGTCTCAGCGGCGCGGAACTGACGGAATGTTACCGCAAGGCGTTCTCCGCAGACGCATATCTCAGCAGCAGCAACGCCATTACCGAAAACGGCGAGCTTTATAATGTAGACGGAAACGCAAACCGCGTAGCCGCCATAACCTTTGGACCCTCCTCGGTAATAATCGTGGCGGGATACAACAAAATAGTGCCCGACCTGAACGCGGCGGTAATGCGGGTAAAGACCCACGCCGCACCTCCCAACGGAGTAAGGCTGGGACTTGATACATACTGTGCCGCCAAGGGCGAATGCTGCAATATGACAGGCTGCGAGGGTGACTTCGCCGCAGGCTGCAACAGCGTCGGCAGAATGTGCTGCACATATGTCGTGACCTCCCACCAGCGCGCCAAGGACCGTATCAAGGTCATTCTTGTGGGCGAAAAGCTGGGGTATTAAATTTTGCACAATGGGGCGCACATCTTGCGCCCTATATTTTTTTACATTATCAGCAAAGGCGCACAATGTGCGCCCCTACAAAACATATAGTATACAGTAACGATAAAGCAGCCCGCAAACATAATGTTCACGGGCTTTTGGTCTATTCGTTAAGCATAGCGGTAAACTGCTCATAAAGCTCTGCCGCCTTTTCCTCCGTGGTCGATTTGTCATAAAGCACGGCGTTGCAGGCGTCCTGAAATGCGTCCAGCATTTCGGTGTCCTCCATAAAAGGGTCGAGGAGAGCCATCGAATCAATATTAGCGCTCATAAGCTGAAATGCGTCATAATGAAGTCCCTTGAGCATATCGTGCTGTTCAAGGTAATCTCTGGAGGAGCGGCTCAGAGGGATACCCTTTTCAATGCCCTGAAGCTCGGATATTTCGTCGCTGTTAAGGAGAAAATCAAGGAGCATCGCCGCTTCCTTGGGGTGCTCGGTCTTGGCGCTCACCGCATAAAGGGTCGCAGGCTTTGTATACCAGCCCTTAACGCCGTCGGTACAGCCCGTGTAGCTGCCTACGACTATCTCGCTGCCGTCCTCGCGGGCGGGACCCATGTAGTTTTCCGCGTCGCTTAGCCACGCCAAGGCTCCCGCATAGGTGCCGTTGCGGATATCGTTCTTGTCGAAATATTCCACCTGCGGCATAACATGACCGTTTATAAGCTCGGTGTAAAAATCAAGCATTGTACCAAGCTCTTTCACGCCGAAGCCAAGCTGTCCGTCCTCCGATATAAACTGCTTGCCGCTCTGCTGCTCGGTGTATGAGGTTATGAAAAACATGGCGGATTTTGAGGGCATGGCAATGGGATAGACCTCGTCTCCCATTATCTCTGCCGCGTGGAAAAGGTCGTCCCATGTCTCGGGGAGAGACAGACCGAAGCGGTCGTATATGGTTTGGTTGTAATACACGGTCTGAGTGTTCAGCGCGATGGGGACGGCATTCAGCTTGCCGTTTCTGACGCCGAAGCTAAGCTCGCTTTCCGAAAACTGAGACAGGTCAAAATCCTCGCTCAGGTCGTAGATATTGTAGTAGCCGTTTCCGTCGGCGGAATATTTGTCCAGCCAAGGGAAGTTTATGAGCATAACGTCGGATTCCGTGTCCGACATCATCTGAATGTTGTATCTCGTCTGATAGCCCGACCATTCCGAGTAGCTGCATTTTACGCGGATATCGGGGTGAAGCTGTTCAAACTCCTTGACCGCCGCAAGAGTATACTCGGTGCGCGTGTCGTTTCCCCACCATGAAAGGGATATCTCGGTGTATTCGTCCTGCTTGATGACCACGGGTGCGGAAGCGCAGGAGGTGAGCATAAGCAGCGCCGCCGAAAGGGATATAAGCTTTTTATTAAGCATTTTCATCACTCTCCTCCCGTATATCGCTGTACATGGTAAATGTATCCTTGCCCTTGTGCTTGGAGGAGTAAAGAGCGGTATCGGCACATCCGTAAAGCTCGGAGAAGCTTTTTCCGTCGTCGGGGAATACCGCCGCGCCGATGCTGGCGGATATTTTGTAGTCGCCGCTGCGTCCGGTGTAGTTATCGTGGAATGCGCCGCAGAGTGTGCGGCATTTTTCATTTATAAGCGTCATATAGTCGCCCTGCCTGCCTTCGGGGATATTCAGCAGCACGCAAAATTCATCTCCGCCTATTCTGCCGAGACAGTCGGTGGAGTTGAAGGTCAGTCGGAGGATATTGCCTATGTCGGCAAGCACCTTATCGCCGTAAGCATGACCCAGATTATCATTTACGCCCTTGAAGTTGTCCACGTCAAGCAGGATAACGGCATGGCGCTCGCCCTCCTTGGCGTTTTTCAGCATATACTCGGCGTTCTCCTCAAAGGAAAGCTTGTTGTAAATTCCCGTGAGCCTGTCGATGTTAGCCTGAGTGTTGAGCTTTGTAACGATGCGGTTGACGGGATTTGTGACGTGTATCGAAAGAAGCGTGCCGAGTATCATGGCAACGGCGGAGGTTACTGCGGTAATAATAATAGTATATTTGATAACGATATTGCGCTCGGAGAGGATTATCTGTGTGGGAGCTGAGCAGATAACATACCAGCTGTCGGCGCAGGTGTTGACGGTGATAAGATAATCGTCATCGATAAAGGACGCGGAGGAGCTGCTGCCTATCCTGTCAAGGATATCGGCAGGGAGCTTGGAGCCGTTTTCTTCGGTTTCGCTGGAATATATGATATAATGATCTTCATTGACAAGTCTTACCGTAGTATCGCGCATATCATCGGGACGGACAAAAACATTTTCCAGCTCGGAGGTGTAGAAAGACACCACCAGCAAGGCGTTGTCGTTTACGCGCTTTACATAATATATCCGCCTGAAATCGTCATTGAAGCCCGTGGACCAGCCGTCCTTGGAGCGCTTTTTTGTAACGGTCTGCGCCATATCGTTATAGAGGTCGTCGCCATACAGCTTGGTAGTCCCGTTGGACACCTTTCCCACGGTATGGTCATCGCTGTATACAATGAAAAAATCCACGTAGTTTTCCATTATGCACAGGTCGTAAAGCTTGTCCGAGATAAGCTTTTCCGTGGTGAGAGCCTCATATTGGTCGGCATTTTCGGCAGATGAATAGTAGCTGACTATCTCCTCCGTGCCGAAGACCAAAGTCGCAATGGATTCCAGCTTGGAAAGATATGTATTGATATTCAGCTTCATCTGGACGTTAAGGGCATATGTAAGGTTGCTGACCTTTGATTTGAGCACCGTGTCATTTTTTCGTATGACAAAGGACGCCGTGAACATTGCGGCAATAATAAGTATCAGCGCATAGCCGAATATCATTATCAGTTTTATCTGTTTGATCTTATCGTTGTTTTCATTTCTGTATTTATCCATTGTCCTGCCCCTTACTTATGATAGTTTTTATATGATCCTACAATTCGTTGGCAAGCCTGAAATATGCAGTCGAAAAGTATCGATCTGCCGTATAATTATATTATAACATATTGTTCTTATTGTGTCAATAAATAAATGCTGTGAAATAATGGTCAGAAGCGTTACAACAGTATCATTTTTTACAAGAATTTT
>JBJEQM010000287.1:0-6013 GCA_051881755.1 Oscillospiraceae bacterium | reverse complement strand
ATACACGGCCTTGCGGAGGAATATCCCGCAAGGCTTGTTTTGACGGAGGTGCGCAGTGAAAATTACTATCGAAACGCCCGAAAACGGAGCCGAGGACGAGATAATAATACGCTGCGCCGCGCTGGACGAGGAGCTTATGGAGCTTATCAGCGCTCTGTACGAGGGCCGCAGCGGGATAACCGCATACGGAGACGGCGGTATAACAAAGCTTAAGCCGCGGGATATTTTTTACTTTGAGTCGGTGGACAGCAAGGTCTTTGCTTACTGTGAAAAGCAGGTATATGAGGTGAAGCGCAAGCTGTACGAGCTGGAGGAGGACTACGCTCATACGGATTTTCTGCGCATATCCAAGTCGGTCATACTTAACGTGGCGAAAATCGAGCGGCTCACGCCGAAGCTGAACGGACGCTTTGAGGCGCTTCTGCAAAATGGCGAAAAGACGGTCATATCGCGGCAGTATGTGCCCGTGCTGAAGAAAAAGCTTGGTGTGGATTAATTTCCGGAGGTGTGGATAATGCGTTTTTTGTCGGAAACGGTGAAATTTTTTGTCAGCATAACTGCGGGAATATTGCTCATATGCGCGGTGAGCTTTGCATTTTCCGGTACGGAATCGCTGCCTGCGGATACGCTGTGGAATATACTGATAGCAGGCGCTCTGACGTCGGTGGTGACGACTGTGTTTTACTATAAAGAGGAAAATATGGCAAAGCTGTTTGTGCTGAAAGCTGCGGTGCATTATATCCTGCTGTGCGTGATAATGTTTTTCTTCGGCGTTCATGCGGGCTGGATAGATATGTCTCTGCGCGGAGCGGTCAATATGTTTATTGATGTGGCAATAGTGTATGTTTTCACCTATGTTATAAGATTTTTCTGGTATAAAATGGAGGCTAAGAAGCTCAATGAGGCTCTGAAAAAGAGGTACAAGGAATAGGACGCGTGAAATATTGCACCGCAAACGGCTGTACTGCGCCGTTTGACGGCGGCAGACAAAAAAATATAAATTTTTTTGAAAAAACACTTGACAAACAGGGAATAATGTTATATAATAATATAGTCGTCGGGGTGTGGCGCAGATTGGTAGCGCGCTACCTTGGGGTGGTAGAGGCCGTGGGTTCAAGTCCCGTCACTCCGACCAGATAACCGCAGGTCACAGATATTTGTGACCTGCGGATTTTTGTATATCTATAAGGAGGGATATGATCAATGGTAATATTTTATCCCGATAAAGAAAGCGTAACCGATGCTATGGAGAATGACGAACCGCTTTTGGTTCTTATATCCTTTGACGGTGAGCGGGTCATTGTAAGCCAGATAGATGATGCTGTTGAACATCATATACTCCTGCGTAAGGTGGGATTTCCCGATACGGATATAGCCATGTATTTCCGCCTTGTTGTTGACCGTTCGGGAGCAGATTGGACTTTTGTATGTCCGCCCGATTACAGCAGCATTACACGCAAAGATAAACGCATAGAGGAATTTTTCAAGGACGGAATGACGATTATCCCTAAGACGCTGAAAATGATAGGATATGATGTCCCTGTGGAGATACCAAAACGTTATAGGCGGCATTTTGATATGATGGGAGAATAACGTCGGCAGATGAATAGTATAATGAGCAGGTCTTGTCTTATGGCATGACTTGCTCATTTTTATACAGCAAATATTTCTGAATTGTAACCACTTTGTAATTGCAATACGTCCCGACAGTTGCTATAATAAAAATAGCATCAAATTTTGTCGGACAAAGGGGTATCATTATGAAGCGAAGAAGAGTATTATCCTGCGTATTATCCGCACTGCTGCTTTGCTCCTGCGCAGGGGGAGAGACTTTACAGACCGAGCAGCCCGAATCCGAGGTGACAACTGCGGCGACGACCTCCGCACCGCAGACCGAAGTCACCTCAGTCACTACCCGTCAGACCACCACAGCTGAGACCACCACCACGACCATTTTGGAGACCGCTCCGACCGAAACGGAGCAGCCCGTAACCGAGCCTGTGGATTTCAGCGAGTATTTCTATTTTGACTATAATACGTCGGACTACGCCGAGCGCTTCTGCGACTGGTACTTTGACAGCTCCTGCGTGCTGCAAACGGAGCAGGAGTTTTTACATAATGGCGGCACAAAGGAGATACTTGCGGCGGGAGAAAACGCCGTGCGCGCCTCCGAGGATTTTCGGGCGGCGGACGAAATATCCCAAACCGCCGAGCTGCGTGATGACGGCGATTTCTACTATACCGTAGACGGCAAGCTTGACCACCGATTCTCTCTTTCGGACGAGCTTGTGGACGAAAAGGGCAGGGCGCAGATATTGTTCAACTCCGCCGTTGCGGATGATTTTGACGGCGACGGCAGCACCGAGTTTTTCCTGCTGTATAATATACCGTACTTTGAGTGGCTTGACCATAAAATGCAGTGTCTTGTGTTCGTGGATAAAAACGGAAATGCGGAGTATCTTACAAGCGGCGTAGGCGGTTACCTTGTGCCCATACGCTATAAGGACTTCACCCATATTGCCGCCTGCTTCGGCGTGAATATTATAAGCCATTATATGAATATATACGCTCTCGAAAATGGCGCGCCGCAGGTCAAGCGCACGGCTTTCGGTCTTGGCAGCAAGCTCGGTATCGCTATGTCGGAATCGGAGGCGCAGGCTCCGGGCTCGTGGCTTGTGGTATGGGATAATATTGATAAAAAGTATAAGGAGATAAAGTCCGAGCCTGCTCCAAAGCAGCTTATTAATGCCATATACTACTCTTCATTTGCGGATGAATTAAAAGCTAATGATCCGTCCTTTGGCTATTCCGATTGGGATTCTGCGGAGGAATTAGGCGAAAGATTGAGAATATATGGCGGCAAATATTTGTCCTATGGCTTATATAATACATTTGAATATAATAATGGGTTTTTTACCGAATCTTACGAAAATATTATCGACTCTGCCTATGACGCCGATACAATTATTATGAGTATCAGCGCGGCGGAGAAACATTGCAAAACCCCACCCTATGCTCCCGCGGCAGACTATGCGCCTTATGAAATATCAACGGAGGGCGTGTATGATACGGCGGAGGAATTTGCAAAAGCCGCGCCCGACATTCTTGCGGCGGCGGAGGATATTGTATACCAAAGCAAGTATTACAAAAAGCTGTCTTATCAGCTTGAACACGCTGAGAAAAACGGCAATATATATACATTTAACTATTGCAGCACGGACGCTGTAAATGTGCCGAAAACATATCAATGCAATTTTGACAGCGCATTTTTTGAGGGCGATAAGGCTAAGCCGCTGTTTAAGCTGGGCGCGTATGACGATTTCGACGGTGACGGCAAAAAGGAGGCGTTTATAGCGTTCCGTCTGCCCTATCCGCATTATTTTGTAGCCGATACAAAGGATAAGTCCGATTATGAGATCGAAATGCTGGTGTATGTTTCGGATAAGGGCGGCTGCGTTGAAACTTGCGATTATTTCCATACCTTTGACAAGTTCAGGCTAATAAAATACGGCGATGAAACACATCTGCTCATAAACGAGAAGTGGACATATATTTATTCCGTGCGGTACGGCGAGCCCTGCTATGAAATTTGCAGCGTTGAGCCTAATGATGACGGTGTAAGCTTTGGCGATAATACTTTTTATGATACTGATTTGAACGAGTACTGCCGCGCGAGATATGTTGAAATGAGCAGATACCTTTTGGATAAGCTGAATGAAAGTGCGGCGTTTAAAGAGCAAAACGGCGACAAAAAGGCTGAAAAAGCATGGATAGCAGGCGGCTCTTACATTGTGACCGACAGCTGCGGCTCATATCGTTGGGACGGCGAGGAGTTTACCTTTGATAGCAGCTACGGCGGATACTCTACGATCGCATACAGCAACGAGGAGTATCTTACGCAGAATGTAACATTCTTTCCAATGCCCGATAAAAACACGGAGTTTATCGACTACAAATTCACGGAAAATTATCCCGCAGGCGAAATTCCGCAGGATATGCAGGATAAAGCGGTGGCGGCGCTGAAAGCAAGCAAGTATTATACCGAGGCGTCGGGCAAGCTTGACCTTTTCGACGACGAGCAAAAAGAGAAATACATTGTAAACGGCAGTCTTGAGCCGCAGTTTAACAAGGGTTATATTGAGGATTTCGACGGCGACGGCAAAAAAGAGGCGTTTTTGTATGTTGATATGCCCATGAATTACAATACATACTATATTTGGGAGTGCAGCTTTCTTATATTCTGCGGCAGCGGCGGCGATGTGGAGATACTGGCGGACGAGTCGGGACTTTACGATGCGACCGTGCTTGATTACGGCGGCTTTAAGCATATTATACTTGGCGGTTACGGTACCTGCGGCGCGGAGGATCACTACTGCGTCTGGGGCGTATACGGCGGCAAGGCAAAGCAGCTTGTGGGCGCAAGGGCAAGCTATGGAAAATTCGGCTGTTTCCTCACGTCATACGGCTGGCAGAGCATGGGTGCTATGATGTACTTTGATACCGCAAAGGAGAAATATATCAGCGTGGAAGGCGTGTCCGTGCCCTATGAGCAGGTCAAGGCTTTGGATAAGGACAATGTGCTTGCGGAGTTTGATGAATATCTTAAAGAGGACCCCATAGCTTTCGGTGTATTATGCTTTGGCGGAAGATATTATTCCATATCGTTAAGTGTTATGGACGGAGGCTCACCCTTTGTATGCGAGGACGGCAGGCTGAAGTCTATGGATACATGGAGCGTAAGGTCAAACCATTTCTCCGATGATATTGGCGATACCGTCAGGGACGTTGATATTGACGGGGCGTTTGCGAGTATGAAAAAGGTGGGGTAAAAGCACTTGACATTACGTATAATACGTGTTATAATATTACAAAGGGGGAACGGAAATGCCGCTTACGCCGAAACAAATGATAAAGCTGCTTAAAGAAAACGGCTTTGAGGAGATACGTCAGAGAGGCTCGCATATATTTCTCGAAAACAGGACAACAGGAAAATCAACTACTGTTCCCATGCACTGTAAAGACTTGGGAAAGGGTTTGGAGCAGAAAATACTTAAGGACGCAGGACTTAAATAGTTGTATATGATATTGCATATAATTATGGTAAGGAGGAGTTCCGATGAAAACAAAATATTGTTATCCTGCTATACTTCAAAAGGACGGCGGCGGATATGCCGTATGGATAAATGATGTCAGCGGCTGTAATTCCTGCGGAGAAACCGTAGCCGAAGCGCTTGATAACATAAAGGAAGCGCTGGGACTGTGTATAGAGGTATTAAACGAAAAGGGAATGCCTGTCCCCGAGCCTACAGACCCCGAGGATATTCCATTGGAAAAAAACCAATTTATTGCAATCGTTGAATTTGATTGGCTGGAATATCAGAAAAAATATTGCTCAAAGGCTGTAAAGAAAACACTTACAATACCGATGTATCTTAATGACCTTGCCGAAAAGGAGCATATTAATTTTTCCTCCGTTCTTCGCGAGGCTCTAGAAAGCAGACTTCATATAGGTTAAAAAATCTCCCCGACCAAACGGAACGGGGAGATTTTTTAATGCACATTAAGCCGCTCTTTCAGCGCTTCCTGCAAAACAGCGGAGAAATTTATTCCGCAGTGTTCGGCTTCGGCGTTGAGCCATGACGGGATAGATAATGTTTTTTTCACAAACTTTGTGTGCTGTTTTTCACGGAATGGCGGCATAAAAACATCAACAAGAATTATTGCTTGATTTTTTTCAGCTGATATTTTATTTATGGGTGTAGGTTCGGGAATTTCTTCGTTGTCCTCCTCCATACCATATAAATGGAGCATTAACGCTTCCTTTGCGTTTTTTACCGCTTCCTCCACAGTATCGGCACAGGGCAGACAGCCGGGCAGGTCGGGGAATTCTATTGATATGCCGTCCTCCGCGTAATCAAACACGGCGGGATAAATATAATTATCTTTCATATTATCGCTCTCCTTTGGCAATATATTATTCATACTAATCCCCAATTAAACGGTAGACAAAAAG
>JBJEQM010000286.1:0-6021 GCA_051881755.1 Oscillospiraceae bacterium | reverse complement strand
CATGCTCCGATATCTGCGCCGCGGAGGTTATATCCGTAAAGGGCAGAGTCGCCGTATTGGTATTTCCCACGGGAGAATATCCGTCAAGGGGCGAGGTTTCGGGATAAAATTCATCTGCATTTATATTCGATGCTTCGCCGAGGACTTCTTCCGCCGCCCTTGCGTAACCGTCAAGGCGGTTTATCTCACTTAAAAATGAGGTCGGCTCATAGCGGCTGATGTCCGCAGCTTCACGGCTGAAAAAGCTTTCGGCTTTCTGCGCCGCCCTGCCTATCACCGAGGTATCGCCCTCTGTGACAAGCTTTTCAATGCCCTCCGCACATTCGGCGGTATTGTATTCGGGAAACAGACCGTTTGCCAGCGCTTCAAGCTCTCTTTCCGAGGGAAGTTTGTTATCCAAGGGATAACGTTCAATCGTAGTCATAGTATTCACCTACTTCAACGTCCTCCAGAACTGCGATAGCGTCGTCCGAAAGGATAGCCGCCGAGCAGTAAAGGCTAAGCAGGTAGGAAGCTACGCCCTTGTCGTCAATTCCTCTGTATCTTACCGAAAGACCTCTTGACTGTTCATTCTTCAGATTCGCCTGATACAGACCGATAACGCCGCGCTTTGCTTCGCCTGTACGGATAAGCAGGATATTGGTCTTGCCGCTCTTGCTCTTGGGATTTTTCAGACCGTCCACAAGAAGCTTGTCGGTGGGGATAATGGGGATACCTCTCCAAAGGATAAAGTTGCCGCCTGCGATATTTGCAGTTACGGGAGGTACGCCGCGCTTTGTGCATTCTCTCTCAAAAGCGGCGATCGCACGGGGGTGTGCAAGGAAGAATGAGGGCTCTTTCCACACCTTTGTGATAAGCTCGTCAAGGTCGTCGGGAGTGGGAGCGCCGTTTCTTGTCTGTATACGCTGGGAATCGGGAACATTTTTCAGCAGACCGTAATCATCGTTGTTGATAAGCTGGCTCTCCTGACGCTCTCTCAGGCTCTCGATAGCAAGATTGAGCTGCTCCTTTACTTGGTCGTAGGGTGAGCTGTAAACGTCCTCTATCTGAGTATTAACGTTAATAATAGTGGAAATGGAGTTGAGACGGTACTCTCTTGGCTGCTCCTCATATTCAACATAGCCCTGGGGAACGATATCGGATTTCTTTGTTGCGCTGCACAGAACGTCAAGGGGAGTTTCACCCTCTTTTACTCTGTTCACACGGTAAATGCCCGCTTCAAGTCCCTTAAATTCAAGAAGCTTTGTTATCCACTTCGGTGTGATCGCTCCGTACTGTGGTCTGGTTTTGGTGACGTCCGCAAGATTATATGCGGCTTTTGCGCCTAACGCATTGATTTTTTCTTCTGCCATGATAGTTTCCTCCATTAGTTTATTTATTTCATTCGAAGTGCAGCGATGAAAAATATACCCAAAAATTGTATGCTGCATACGAAAGAAAACAAGCCGGAAAGATGCCTGTTAATGCGAAACGATCAGCGTTTCCTTAATATTGGGGCATTGATCTGTCAATATCTCTTGTCAGTGCGTTTATGCCGTCCTTAAGATCAAACATTTTTCCCATGAAGAGAGTATTTACGGCAAAAATGCTTCTCTTGTCCTTCTTGCAGACAAAAATTGTATCAGCCTTTGGGTCAAACTCGTTTTGACGGTGCGATAAAATAATAGAACCCTATGCCCTGCATAGATCTCGGTTTCATTATTGTTTCGGATACAATTGCAAAGCGGCGGTATTTTTCTTACTGCTCAAAAAATTACTTATCTTATTGATTGGGGTGACGCTTTGCTGCATCGTTAAGAATTTTTTTGATAAGCCCGAATAAAATTGTTATTGATTGGCTTTCTCCCATACAGGATTTGAAAGGTAGCGGCAGCCGCCGTCGCAGATAACGGTCACAAGCACCGAGCCTTCGGGCGCATTTTCCGCCGCTTTAAGCGCTGCTGTTATATTGGCTCCGGAGCTTATTCCGGCAAAAATTCCGTATTTTCGTGCAAGACGCCTTGTCATATCATAAGCCTGTTCGGTAGTGACTTCTATTGCTTCGTCTGCAATACTTTCGTCAAAAAAACTTGACTTAACATGAGCAGATCTGTGCTTTATTCCCTCAATTCCGTGAAAAGGAGAATCAGGAACCATCATGATCGCCTTTAATCCCGGATTATACTCTTTGAGCCGTTTTGTACAGCCGACAAAAGTTCCTGCGGTGCCTGTTCCTGCGATAAAGTGAGTGATCTTGCCTTTTGTCTGCCGCCATATTTCCTCTCCTGTACCGTTGTAATGGGCAAGCCAGTTGGCTTTGTTGCTGTACTGATCGGGATAGAAATACTTTTCGGGCGCTTCGGCAATTATCCGTCTTGTTTCGTCATATGCGCCGACAATACCCTCCAACGGAGAAGTTTCGACAATTTCAGTACCGTATGCAAGCATGATCTTCTTGCGTTCTGCAGTAACGTTGGCAGGCATACAAAGCTTGACCTTGTAACCCAATGCTGCGCCGATCATTGCATAGGCAATTCCCGTATTTCCGCTTGTAGCGTCAATTATTGTCTTACCTTCGGTAAGGGCACCCGTCGCTATTCCGTCGCTGATCATTGCCCTTGCCGCTCTGTCCTTTACCGAGCCGCTGAAATTAAGCAGCTCTGCTTTTGCATACAATGTTACATCTTTTCTGTTCGTGAGTGCTTCAAGATTGATTAAAGGCGTATTGCCGATAAGATCAAGAATCCCCATTTTATTCACCTCAATTATTCAGATATATATCTTTTTATTTTACTTATTAAACTATAAAATCATTGGCTTTTTAAGAAATAAATTGTAATATTTGCAAAACAAGTCTGATTCAGATTTTCCTGCAAACAGCGATCATATCCGGTGCCGCAAGCATACTTCGCTTGTTGTCTTAATATTTAGGAAAAAGCCGATTAATGCGAAGCGATCGTTTCGCCGTTTTAGGAATGTTTGAAAATACGTCACTGAGAGTATGACAAAAAACAGCAGAAACGATTAATACTAAACACCATGATCCAATATGTGTTTAGTATTAATCATTGTTTTCTTAGCATAAGTATAAAAACTGTAATTTCATAGACAAGCATAGCCGACCAACCTATATAGCAGGCGTATGCAATTGCCGTAATGTCAAATATCGGTGCAAGCAAATATGCGGCGGTAACACGCAGCGACGCCTGTATCAGAGTGCTTATCAATGTTACTTTCATCATTCCCACGCCGCGGAAGTAGCCTTGGAACGTATTTGTCGCACCTGTAATGGGATATGCAAAAACCATAAGCCTCAGATATCTTACTCCGAGAGAAATAACCTCTTCTCCCTCATCGGGGAGGAAAAAATGCACAAGACTGCGTGAGAAAACCAGTATCGGAGCAAGCAAAATAAGCCAGTATATGATTTCCATAACAAGATTGCATACAAATCCTCTGCGTATCCTGTCGGGCTTGCAGGCTCCTTTATTCTGTGAAGCAAAAACCGTCAATGCGGAAGCTATACTTCCAAAAGGAGATATTGTAAAATCATCTATTCGGGCGCAGGCATTATAAACCGCTACGCTCGAAATGCTTAACGGATTTACCGCACTCTGTACCAACATTCTTGCAAAATACACACTTGCCTGCTGCGCAGCCGTAGCCCAGCTGTAGCTGAAGGTTTTTTTCAGCAAGGATACATCAATTTTAAATTCATCGTGTTTAATACTTATAAGCGGAACCCTTGCATAAATATATACTATACACAGCAAGCTTGAAACTGCCTGGGATATAACGGTCGCCCACGCAACGCCTGTAACGTCCATTCCGATCACTGCAATAAAAACAAAATCCAGCGCTATGTTAAGTACGCTTGAAAATATGAGAAAATACAATGGGATCGTACTGTTTCCTATACTTCGCAGAGTGTTTGAAAAAAAGTTATACAGAAAAGTAAAAATAAGCCCGACAAAAACGATTTTCAGATATGCCGCCGAAGAATCAATTATCTCTTCCCGTACATTAAGCAGTTTAAGCATGGGGATCGCCGTAAAAAAACAAATAAGCGCTACTGCAAGTGAGAAAATAATACCTGTAATAAGAGTTGTACTCACTTCGCATTTAAGCATTTTATAATTTTTTGCTCCGAAAAACTCACCCATAAGCACCGAAGCGCCAAGGCATATTCCGCTTATGAAAAATATTGCAACATTCATCACCGGAGTTGCCGAACCTACTGCGGAAGCAGCGGCGGTTCCTATGTATCTTCCTACTATTATGCTGTCAACTGCGTTATATGTCATTTGAAAAAGGCTTCCGATAATTATGGGAGCGGAAAACGCCAACATACGCGGAACAATTTTTCCATCGGTCATATCCGTATTAGCCAAAAAAACACACCCTTATATCAAACTACAAACAAAATTTATTACTAAAACATTCTGGTTTAGGTGAATCCTCCAAAAACAGACCTTACTTTTGCGTTATAGGTTCGGTGTAACTTCAAGCAGAAATAAGCTCATTTTTCAACAGCAAGAGATCGTTCATTACAAATCCACTTACCCATAATCATACGTCATTTCCGCCGGGATTATATCTTTTTTCTGCAATTTCCTTAACGTGATGGCATTTTACCATATGCGATTCTGTAAAATAAAAAGGGCTCGGTTCAACTTCGGCGCAAATGCTGTCGGCGTAGGGACAACGGCTGCGGAAACGGCAGCCCGACGGCGGGTCAATTGGGGTCGGCACGTCGCCGCTAAGAATAATTCTTTTTCTTCCCGAATTGATCTCAGGCACAGGTATTGCCGAAATCAACGCTTCCGTATAAGGGTGCAGCGGATTTTCAAACAGCTCATGCTTGCTTGCACTTTCAACGATCTGTCCAAGATACATAACCGCGACCTTATCGCAGAGATAGCGTACAATGCTTAAATCATGGGAAATAAAAAGATATGAAAGACCTCTTTCTTTCTGCAAACGCTTCATAAGATTCAGCACCTGACTGCGCACAGAGACATCCAGCGCAGACACAGGTTCGTCGCATACTATAAAGCTCGGATCAAGGATCATTGCCCGCGCAATTACAATTCGCTGGCACTGACCTCCCGAAAGTTCATGGGGATATTTATCGAATTGACTCTCTTCAATTTCTACCTGCTTCAGAAGCTCCTCGGTGCGTCTGATACGTTCCTCCTTTTTTCCTATACCGAAAACGTCGAGAGGCGCTTTAACAGAATCAAACACTCTCATTCTGGGGTTAAGGGAGGCGTAAGGATCCTGAAATATCATCTGCATATCCTTGCGCAGCTCACGGAGTTCGCGTCCGTGAAGATTTTCGATTTGTTTGCCGTTAAACTCAATTGAACCTGATGTTACGGTATGAAGTCTGATCAGCATTCTGCCAAGGGTTGATTTACCACAGCCGGATTCGCCTACAAGACCTACCGTTTCGCCCCTATGTATAAGAAGCGAAACATTGTCAACGGCATGAAGATAATGTCTGTTCTTTGGAATAGGGCTGTTTTTTGCAAGAAAAATCTTTCTGACATCAACAGCTTTTACAAGAACTTCATCTGCCATATAAAATCGATCCTTTCCGCACTTCATACTATTTTTAGTCATAATATAGGCAGGATTTTTTAGCGTCTATAAAATGATTAAAAATCAGAAAAATGCCGATTAATGCGGCGCGATCGTTTTTCGCTTTGCATAAAGGCGCAAAATATGCTGAACTGTATGCAAGGTGTTAAAACGGTTTGATCGGCGCATTAGTTTGAATTTTCACAGCAGCGAAAGCAGCGTACCTTTCTGCCTCCGTCTGCTTCGTAAAGGTTTGGAACCGAAGAAATACATTTTTCCGTACAAAAGCTGCATCGGTTTGCAAAACGGCAGCCCGTCGGCATTTCGTTAAGCGAGGGCACGGTCCCCTCAATAGTGTAAAGCTCAGAGTTCACATCCGTATCAAGCCGGGGAATAGAACGCTGAAGTCCCTCTGTATAGGGATGCTTCTTTTCATAAAAAATCTGCCGGCTCGTGCCT
>JBJEQM010000285.1:0-1629 GCA_051881755.1 Oscillospiraceae bacterium | reverse complement strand
CCCCACGAGGGACTCTGCCCCTCGACCCCGCGAGCTGGGCTCAGCTCGACCAGCTATACCGCTTCGCGGATTTTGCGTACTGCGCTAAATTCCGATTTAACTCATTCTTGCAGCACTACACAATATTATGCTTGTGCGCTGAATCCAACAAGATACACAAAGTATGCCGCATATGAAGCAAGCATCACTACGCCGCCCCAGCGCTTGAGCTTATGCTCCTTGTTGAGCACGGTGATGAGCAGAAGCACCGCCGCCGCCAGCGCAACGATAGTATCAAGATAGAAATTAGCACCGTATGCAACATTTGTAATTGTGGCTGTTATGCCAAGCACAAACAGGATATTGAAAATGTTGCTGCCCACAATGTTGCCGATGGCGATATCCGCGTTGCCCTTTTTCGCCGCAATTGCCGATGTCACCAGTTCGGGCAGAGACGTTCCGAACGCCACAATAGTAAGACCGATAAGGCGCTCGCCCATGCCGAACTTAGCCGCAATAGCGCTTGCGCTGTTGACCGTAAACTGGCTGCCCGCAACTATCATAACGATACCAAGCAAGGTCAGACCGATAAGCGCCCACACGTTTTTCTTTTTTGCAGGCTCTTCACCTTCCTCCGCTTCCGCCTTGCCGTTCTTTGACGTCCTGATAAGATATACGAAAAATCCGACAAATATAAGCAGCAGGATAATGCCGTCCACTCTTGTAAGAACATTTCCCATTATGCCTAAAATGCCGAGAACCACCGTTATGCCTATAACAAACGGTATCTCATATTTCAGCGTGTTTTTCTGCACGGGAACGGGGGTCAGCAGCGCGCATATGCCAAGTATCAGCAGTATATTCATTATGTTGCTGCCCAGAACATTTCCCACCGCAAGGTCGGCGCTTTTCTTTATAGCCGCAGCAATACTTACCGCCGCCTCGGGGGCGCTTGTCCCGAATGCAACAATGGTCAGACCAATTACGATCTGCGGTATGCCGAACCTGTCCGCAATTCCGGAAGCACCGTCCACAAACCAGTCAGCACCCTTGATAAGAAGCACAAAGCCCACGATCAGGATAAGAAACTGAAACAATATACTCATTTTTACCATTCCTTTCAAAATAAAAAAAGACTTTCAGCGCGACAGCGCCAAAAGTCTTGTTCTTTCGGATGAAAGTGTACAGCCACGGTTTTCACCGGGGTATGTTGACTGTACAATATAACTACTCCCTTTTAACTTGTATTAATTATATCCTTTTCAGCATAAAATGTCAATCGGTTAACAAAAAGTTTACAATTTATCCGTTATGATAACGGGTCAAAAAGGTTGTGCGTCTCAATATCGTCGGCAGTGATAACCTCGGGCTTTTTGTCGGAATCGATAGTGCTTGTGGTGGAGGGCGTATGCTGAGCGGCGGTGCTGTCGGGCTTGGGAGCGGATTTTGCATAAGCGTAGGCAGACTTGCCGTGCTTCTTGATATTATACATCGCCTCGTCCGCTGCCGCAACGATCTCGTCGGTGGTCTTGCCGCTTTCACGCAGGAACGCGATACCGATAGAACATTTTATGGAGAGCTTCTCTCCGGTTGAGTCGGAGATAAAGCCCTTGCCCAGCACGTCGATTATCTCCTGTGCTATCTTGCCCG
>JBJEQM010000284.1:0-1634 GCA_051881755.1 Oscillospiraceae bacterium | reverse complement strand
ACTTTTTCTTGCCGCCCCAAATAACAGTGAACTTTTGGAACTTGAATTAATAAGTAATAATATTAAGGACAGCATAGTTTACATAAAAACACATATTGATTACGCCGCCTTAAATCATAATAAATTCGGCAAAGCATTAATGAGGCTGATAAAACCAATTTATGAATCAATGGATATAAACGTATTTGGGAGCAAAATGTACGCTCTTTGGGAAGGATTAGCCGGAAATTTACAAGATGAAGAGCCATTTCTTACATTATGTTATGCAGATGACTCTCTTTCGCATGGTGATGAAAGAACAACACGCCAAAAATACGAAAAAATGTTATCATTCTATGAAAACTGATAAAAATAATAACCTGAGAAGAACAAAATTCCTCAGGTTATATCTTTAATCATGTCTTATTTTCATCAAGCACCAGCGGCAGCTCAAACTGGGTATCAGTATCGCGGCGGTAGACGGTGAGGTTGACTGTGTCACCTGCGGAGAGGTCGTCAAGGCGCTTGTTAAGCTCCTCCATGGTAAAAACGCTCTCGCCGTTGAGGGCGATGATGATGTCCCCTATCTCAATGC
Source organism: Oscillospiraceae bacterium (assembly GCA_051881755.1). Classification (GTDB taxonomy): domain Bacteria; phylum Bacillota; class Clostridia; order Oscillospirales; family Ruminococcaceae; genus UMGS363. Next base: position 1,060 of record JBJEQM010000284.1, on the reverse strand, counting down.
CGCTGACGTCGGCGGCGGAGTCGGGCGTGATAAATCTTACGCACACGCCTTGGGGCAGATTATAATACTTTGCCGTTTTTTCGCCGATATTCTCGCCGCTTATGCCTATCATGGGTCTGCCCGTGACGTAGCCGTTCTCGATAAGGTCGTCGATTATGCCCTTGGCAGAGGATATTGGTATAGCAAAGCCGATTCCCTCGGCGTAGTCGGAGATTATCTTGCTGGAGTTTATGCCGATGACCTGTCCCTTACCGTTAAGGAGAGGTCCGCCGCTGTTGCCGGGATTTATGGCGGCGTCGGTCTGGATAAGGTTCATTTCATACTCGCCCACGGTAATTTTGCGGTTAAGTGCGCTGATTATTCCGCAGGTGGTGGAACCGTACAGCTCAAAGCCCAGCGGATTGCCTATCGCTATGGCAAGCTCGCCCTCCAGGAGAGAGTCGCTGTCGCCAAACTCCGCAGGAGTAAGGTCAAGACCGTCGGGGTTTATTTTTATGACCGCAAGGTCAGTACGGCTGTCTGCGCCGATTATCTCCGCTTTGCACTCACTGCTGTCGGACAGGACGGCGGTCACGCTGCCTGCGCGCTCGGTTATGCCGTTCTCGGTGTTCTGTACAACGTGTGCGTTTGTCACGATATAGCCGTCATCGGACATGATAATTCCCGTGCCCGTGCTGACCGCTGCTCCGCTGAACTCGGAAGATATGCCCACGACCGAGGGCTTAACCTTTTTCACTATCTCGGGCACGGTCAAGGTATCTTCGCCGCCGGATATTTCCAGTATGCTTTTATAGTCGGATACATTGTCCGCCTTTATATCCGCCTCCACAGCCTGCTCCTCGGGACGGCTGACCACGGTCTCCGTGGCGGTCTGTATACTGTCCTTTTCGCTTCTTATGACATCGCTGACGGCTATGGACATGACGGAAATAAACGCCGCTCCGAGGATATACGCCGCCGCTTTAAGGAAAGTATTCTTTTTTCCGTTTTTCACGGGACACTTTTCCTCGGGGTAATATGTCACCTCGGCGGAATTATCCTTTCTTGAATGATTTTCATT
>JBJEQM010000283.1:0-1638 GCA_051881755.1 Oscillospiraceae bacterium | reverse complement strand
CAGCCGTCGGAATATTGTGATAGTTGATAATTATAATTTTTCGCATAATATATTCCGCCGTATCCAAAGCGGAGCCGCAGCTCAGCGGCTGACGGTACAGCGTGTGGTATGCAGCTATTTTTCGCAGCTTATGCAGCGTGATACTGAGCTTCTGATACAGCACGAACAGAAGATAATGCGGCTGGAGGAAAAGATATCCGAAGGCAGAACAGATGGCTTTTCGGAAAGTATCAATCCCATACGAAAGGAATTGCTTATCCTGCGCAGCTATTACGATGAGCTACGCGATATGGGCAAGGAGCTTGAACAGGACGAAAACGACCTCTTCGATAAAAAACAGCGAAAATATTTCGGTACAATATTCGACCGCGCCGACAGGCTCATGAACCGCACGGCATATCTGCTTGAATACGCCCAGCAGGTGCGCGACGCGTATCAGTCGCAAATTGACGCCAAGCAAAACAGCAACATGGCATTTCTGACGGCAATATCCACGATATTTTTCCCTCTTACATTGATAACCGGCTGGTATGGCATGAATTTTGAAAATATGCCCGAATTAAAAAGCGGTTATCCATGGATAATCATGCTGAGCATTGCGGTGGTAATAATATGTATTATTATATTTAAGCGGAAGAAAATGCTGTGAATGTCATTATGCGTTTCACTCTCTAATAAAAGTTCAGACAAAAAAGCGGATTTTTTGTATATTTTTAATTGGATATTATAAATAATGAAACAACAGGTCTCACTATGAGGGATAATTTTCATAGTGAGACCTGTTTTTCTGTATAAAGGAGAGCCGTCCTTGGCGGTCATTTTTCGGCAGCGATAAGAATGATATCAACGATATATCGGATACGGAGCTGCCTGCGGTGTAATACTGATCTCCGATAAAAGTATAGACAAAAAATTGAAATACTACGGGCTGTAGTTTTATACTAAACACCATTTAAAATATGGAAAAAATCAAGCCGACAATCTTGCATATATTGGATTTCGGCGCAGATTTTTTCCCGTTTTTTATTGGTGTTTAGTATTAGACTGTATATTTCCCCCATGAAATCATCAGCCGCCGAAAAAGCTTGCAATGCTGAAGCCCGTAGGCATCGGCAGCGTAAACATATATATCGTTGCAAACAGGAAACCCACGATGGATATGGCAAGAACGATATATCTGTTGGGGAGATTTTTGAATGTGCCCACAATACCCAGCAGGAACAGAACTACGGAGTAAATTACGGTAACAAGTCCGAATGCGTCGCCGTTGGAGTTGTCCTTTTTGCCCTGCTCCAGCGTGTCGTCGGATTGGGTTATAAGGTCGTAATATGGCGTTGAGAATAATTATTATCAGGATAATGTTCTGGAATATCATGCTGTCAGTAATTTTTCTTAAAAACTTCAAATGTATCACCTTATAACTATGATTTTACGATAAAGATATGCAGTTTATCTTTTCAAAAAATTATGTTCTTATACCGATTTCTGATCGAGAAGTGTACATTGCATATATGGTTTTTCGCAGTTTTTTGTCTGCACTCAGCGGTTCATTAGAAAGCAGTACTAATTGTAACACGCTGAAAAAATAATGTCATCACCTTTTGGGGTGAAATGATAAATATGAAAAAAATTTGTAGG
>JBJEQM010000282.1:0-1639 GCA_051881755.1 Oscillospiraceae bacterium | reverse complement strand
CCGCCCGAAACGGTTGCAGCCGTAACGGACGGAAAGGGTAAAACCCATATCATATTACACACCCATATTATATTACATAAAAAGGAGAATGTCAAGTGCAATATACAAAAGAAGTAGTCAAGCGATTTCTTGAAGATGTATCGCTGGCTTATTGCAAATATATATGTGAGCTGGACGATGTGCTGAAAAGCTATAACAACAATCTGGTGGATATCGCCGTGGGATTTAAGACGAGTATGCAGATATATATACCCTTTATCCCCGATACAGTTGTATCAATTCCTCACGATTATGCTAAGGCAGCCGTTGACCTTGGTATCGTCAAGCGCACAAACAGCAGTGATGCTTACACCTATGAATTCGAATACAACGGCACGGCATTTGAGGGGTAGCGATATGTACGATAGATGTATTTATGACCCATTTGACCAATGCTTCCACAATTGCAGGCACTGCCCGCAGTATCAGCCGCGTGAGGAGCAGGAGGAGATTTACTCCGATGACATGGAAAGCGAGGCGTATGACTGATGCATGATTTTTCAAGTGGCGTCAGCGATTATGTTATCGCTCAGGCGACAGTAACAGTATTTTTCCCTGTGGACAAGCGAGGCAATGCCGATATATGCTGCATGCGGTGCCCGTATTTGTCCAGCAATGAGCGTATGTGCCAGCTTAACAAAGAGCCTGTGGCATATCCGCAGAAGTATGTCGGGGATAGATGTCCCCTTATTGAAAAGGAAGGAGATTAACATGGGTATACCCGTTCTTATACTGGGCGAAAGCGGCAGCGGCAAGAGTGCCAGCATGCGCAATTTCGACCCCGAGGAAGTAAGCGTTTTTAATGTAGCGTCAAAGCCGTTTCCGTTTCGGAAAAGGTTACCGAAAGCCGATAATGCTACATATAACACCATTATACTTGGTCTGAAACAGTCAAAGAAAAAGGCGTTTGTCATTGATGACAGCCAGTATCTGCTCTGCTTTGACCTGTTTGCAAAAGCGAAGGACGTCGGCTATCAGAAGTTTACCGATATGGCGCTGTCGTTCTACAATCTGATACAATACGTCATCAACAGCACCGAGCCCGATGTTATAGTGTACTTCCTGCACCATGTGGAAACGACGGCAGAGGGCAAGATGAAAGCCAAGACTATCGGCAAGATGTTGGACGAAAAGCTTACGGTTGAGGGTCTGTTTTCAATCGTCCTGCTCTGCCAGACCGACGGCACCAAGCATTGTTTTATCACGCAGTCGGACGGCACCACAACAGCCAAATCACCTATGGAGATGTTTCCGCTGGAGATTGACAACGATCTTAAACTTGTTGATCAAACGATAAGAGATTACTATGAATTATGAGGTGATGTAATGTCCTATGGATATATACCGTCTAATCAAACTGACGGCTTTGCAGAAGAAGTTTTGGACAAAGCAATAAAAATATCAGAAAGAAAAGATATTTCACTTGAAACAGTCTTGGAAGCATATAGAATTGGCGCAATGGCACAAGCTAACGATATGCTCTATATGATTTCAGAACAGCTTAATAATCTACACAATGCAATTGACTGCATAACACTAAAAATAACGGAGGAATAACACATGAAACCTTTTAAAAATTACGCAGAAACACAGGCGCTTT
>JBJEQM010000281.1:0-1646 GCA_051881755.1 Oscillospiraceae bacterium | reverse complement strand
AGAGATTGAGCCGTGCCACAAAGGATATGCCGTCCAAGGACGAGCTGAAAGCCTATAGAGAATGGCAGGACAATCAGAAAACAGCCGAACAGCGCAATGCCGAAAAAGTCACCGCCGCCGAGAACGGCAGAGCGGCGGCGGAAAAACGCGCGGAGGCTGCCGAGGCTAAATGTGCGGCGCTGACAAAGGGAGTGCGTCCCGAGGTGCTGGACGATGTTATCACGCTGGCTATGTCCAAGGTGAGCGACGACAAGACAGTAGAACAGGCTATTGATGAGGTGATAAAAAAGCACCCGTCATTCTGTGCCGCGGCGGAAAAAGTGCCCGATAAAAAGCCGTTGTTTCTTGGCGCGTCGGGCAGCGGAAACAATTCACAAAATGATGATGCGGTAAGGGCTATCATGGGTCTGCCGCCAAAAAACTAAGGAGGAATTTATACTATGGCAAACAATATCACACTTTTTCAGAAGTACATTGACCTGCTGGACGATGTATACAAAGCTGCGTCCAAAACTTCCGTACTGGATATTGACGGCACACTTGTACAGGCAGGCGCAAATGCAAACGAGATCATTATACCTAAGATGACCATGGACGGTCTTGCGGATTACAGCCGCAGCAGCGGTTATGTCAGCGGCGATGTTACGCTGACGTATGAAACCGTAAAGTACAACTATGACCGCGGCCGTAAGTTTGATGTGGATAATATGGACAATGCGGAGACCGCGGGCGTTGCATTCGGCAAGCTGGCTTCCGAATTTATCCGCACAAAGGTAGTGCCCGAGCTTGACGCGTTCCGCTTTGCGTCATACTGCGGTGTAGAGGGTATCGGCAAGGCTACTGCCGCCGATCTTTCCGCTGGCGCCGATGTACTTGCCGCGCTTGTTGCGGGTACAAACGCTATGGACGAGGCGGAAGTACCCGAGGACGGCAGATATCTCTTTATCACGCCCACGCTCCTCAACGCTGTAAATTCCGTGGATACATACAAGTCCAAGGAAATTTTGGGCAAGTTTACGGGCATCCTTGGCGTACCTCAGACACGTTTCTATACTGCTATCGACCTTAACGACGGCACGACCGACGGTGAAAAGGCAGGCGGCTTTGTGAAAAACGTGGACGCAAAGAATATCAATTTTATGATCATTCAGAAGAGCGCGGCTATTCAGTACAGCAAGCACACCGTAAACAAGGTATTCTCCCCCGAGGAAAATCAGAACGCGGACGCTTGGCAGTTCTGCTACCGTGCATACGGTCTTGTGGACGCATACGAAAACAAGGCTGCAGGCATTTATCTCCACAATGCCACGACCTAATGAGGCGGTGATAATATGAAAACTGTTGCCGTTATAGGCTCAGGCAGCTGGGGTACAGCCCTTGCAGTACAGCTTCACAAAGCAGGAAATAAGGTTATACTCTGGTCTTTTAAAGAGGAAGAGGCTGAAAGTATACGTGCCAATAATGAAAATATTGAGTTTTTGCCGGGGATAAAACTTGACCCGGAAATTGAGGTTACACATATTGATGATGATGTAGATAAGGCGGATATGCTTGTATTTTCAACACCGTCAAAGTTTACAAGAAATATGGCGGAAAGATTTAAAAGCCATGTTAAGCAGGATGAAATAATAGTAAATGTGGCAAAG
>JBJEQM010000280.1:0-6114 GCA_051881755.1 Oscillospiraceae bacterium | reverse complement strand
CTTGCTGTTCTTATGATAGTGACATTGGCGGCTGTTCCGTCGTCCGCGGCGACAATAGCGCTGAGCAAGACATCAATGAGCCTTACAAAGGGTTATGCAACAACACTGAAAGTAACAGGCACAACAAGCAAGGTCACATGGTCTACGGGCGATAAGACCATTGCCACCGTTTCAACGGCAGGCAAGGTAGTAGGCAAAAAGGTGGGTACTACATATATTTACGCTCAGGTAAGCGGCAAGACCCTTAAGTGCAAGGTAACTGTTGTTCCGGGCAAGATATCCGCTTCTCAGTCCAGCGTTTCTCTTGAAAATGGAGGAAAGACCACAGTAACCATCACCGCGCTGGGAACTCACGTTATCTCAGCCGCATCTACCAATAAGAATGTTGTAAAGGCAACATGGAGCGGAGCAAAGTTTGACGGCGACAAGATCAAGCTTACCCTTACCGCAACAGGCAACGGTACTGCGAGAGTTAAGGTATACGCCAAGAACTACTCCTCCACGGTATACAAATACATTGATGTCACGGTAGGCGACTCCGACCTTTCCGACGACGATACGGGTACCGATATTTCGAGCGGCTCATCAAATATTACTATCGTGCCTATGGTCGAAAATGTATCGGTTGCAGTCAACGAGTCGACCACTATCAAGTTATACGCTTCACAGAAAAATTCCGTTAAGGCGATAATGGAGAATACATCTATTGCAAAAGCCACTGTAGGAACTTCCACCACAAACTATATCCCCATCACAATTACGGGATATACCGCAGGAAATACCTCCCTGAAAGTCGCAGCGGCGAATAATACCTCAAACTATGTTTCCATTCCCGTAACGGTGACCGGCGGAGCTTCCGCATATTATACCATCGTCTCCACAAAGCCGGCGGTAAAGAATCTCCAGTCCGATACCATTATTGAGTTCAATTCTCCCACGGGCACAAGATATATGCTGGTTCCTTACGGCTACGATCTTGCCGATGTAAACACAAGAATTGCAACAAATCTCGGATATTATGACTACTACAAGCTTTATACCGTAAGTCCCACAAAGCGCGCCACAAGCGATACCGTCCAGACTATCAGCACCGTTTTCGGCGGCAAGCAGGTAACAAGATATGTCCTTGTTCCCCAGAGCTACGATCAGGTACAGGTGGATACGGAGCTGGCAAAATATGTTGGCAGATATGAGTATTACAAGGTATATGCCGCAAAGCCCGTCAAGATCTCCGCTTCGGACGAATACGTTACATGGACAAAGGATATTGTTCTTAACAATCAGGTGCAGAAGTCCACGAGATACGTTCTTGTACCATTTGGCATGAGCGACGTTTCAATTGTGGAGGAGCTTAAGAACAAGGATCTGAACACATCTTCTTATTCTTACTACACTCCTCTCGATAAGGCTCCTACAGTCCTTAATCCGGGCGATTCCTATTTCTTCTATATCAATCCCAAGACAGGCGCGCAGAGATTTATGATACTGCCTCAGAATTACAACTTCGTCAAGAGAAACGACGCAGTTTACAGTGATACCGGAATTTACTGCTACTTCACGGTTTATTCCACAAAGCCTGTTATCAGAAACGCCAATAAGGAGCAGATACTTCCCGTTACCGTTCTTACAGGTACAAACAGCTCTTCCGTAAGCGGATATATGCTTATTGATACGACCAACGCCAATAAGGATACTCTCCAGCTGTCGGGCATCAACGGCACATACAACTCTTATCCTCAGTCATAATTTAGTTCTCTTTTTCCGCCGCTCCGTATTTTCGGGGCGGCGGTTCTGCATTTTATACGATATTGCACATATAATATTATTATTAATATTTGAAGGTGCGGTATGAAAAAAGGCAGAAAAACTATATTTTGGCTTTTGGGGATATATTTTATCGCGGCGGCGTATGTCAGCGGGCGCAATTACGGCGAGATAACGGCGCATATCCCGCCCAGGGCGGAACGTCGGGATATATCGTATATATGCGATAAGACGGCGGCGGAGCTGACCGATGAGGACTTTGACGTCATCTTCGGTCAGACGGGTCTTGGCAGAGCCGCAGTGGAGGACCTGCCGTCACTGCGGCTTCTGGAGGATTACGCCGAGGCGTACTTCGCTCCCGTGGAGTTTGTGTGTACGCGTAATTCCCCCGTTTCCAGCGAGGAATATGTTGCGGAGCCGCAGGTGAAGCTTGCCAAGCTGGAAAAAGGGGACATACTTCTGACAAGCTCTTCTCATGTGTTCAGCTGGCGCAACGGTCACGCTGCAATTGTTATCGGGGACGGGCTTCATACGCTCGAAGCGGTGGTCATCGGTACTCATTCCTCGGTGCAGAGCATTGAAAAGTGGCGGCATTATCCCAATCTGCTTGTGCTGCGGCTGAAAGACGCTTCCGCCGAGGAGCGTGCCGCCATTGCCGACGCGGCGGCGGAAAATCTGGAGGGCATACCCTACAACGTATTTTCGGGCGTGTTTACCAAAAAATATAAGCCGCTGACGGAGATCAGCGGCACTCAATGCGCGCATCTTGTCTGGAGCGCATACGCCCAGTTCGGGTATGATATTGATTCAAACGGCGGACTTATCGTCACGCCCCGCGATATAACGGACAGCGAACTGCTGGAGGTGGTGCAGTCCTACGGCAGAGGTTAGTCGATGTAGCCGTCCATAAAGCTGTGAGAGCCGCTTTTGTCCTTGTAGGATATGATGCGGCTGAGGTTTATATTTTCCACGCTGCGGAATATATTGTATTCTATCTGCGGATTGCGCTGCTTCAGCTCCGCGATGAGCAGCTTTATCTCTTTGCGCTTGGAGCCCGACTCGCCGCTTTCGGACACGGCTTCGTTTTCCTTGCTGAACTTGCAGGCGCAGCGGATAAAACGCAGACCATTGAACTCGCACCAGCGTATAATGTCCGCCTCGCGGATAAGATACATTGGGCGGATAAGCTGTACGCCCTCGAAATTTTCGCTGTGGAGCTTGGGCATCATGGTCTGCACCTGACCGCCGTATATCATCGCCATGAGGATAGTCTCGATAACGTCGTCGAAGTGGTGACCAAGAGCGATCTTGTTGCAGCCCAGCTTCTGCGCCTGCATATACAGATTTTTGCGGCGCATTTTGGCGCAGAGAAAGCAGGGATTGGTCTTTTCCTTGTCTACGGCGGCGAAAATATCCGTGCTGAAAAATTCAAGCGGGATACCAAGCAGGTCGGCGTTTTTTTCGATAACAGCGCGGTTTTCGGGGCTGTAGCCGGGATCCATTGTGACAAAGCGCAGGTCAAAATCAACGCCGCTGCGCAGCTTGTACTCCTGCATAAGCTTGGCAAGGAGCATGGAGTCCTTGCCGCCCGAAATGCAGACGGCTATTTTGTCTCCGCTGTTGATGAGCCGATAATCGGCGGCGGCTTTGTTGAATTTGCTCAGCAGGGTGCTGTGAAACTCCCTGCGCAGGCTTTTTTCCGCGAGTAAGGCGCGGCTTTCGGTTGTTTCCATAACGCTCCCCCTAAATCAGTATACCGTCGAAATGGTCGATCTCATGTTGGATTATCTCCGCTTCATAGCCGCGGAAAACCCGCTTTTTTCGCTTGAAGCTTTTATCCAGATACTCCACCGTTATAATGCTGTGCCGCTTGACGGGTCGCGTTCCCGTCAGTGACAGGCAGCCCTCCTCGGTCTCGTAGGTCTCCTTGTAGCGGTCGGTTATCTTCGGGTTTATCATGGCGATGTATTCATTCCCCACAAGGGCGACGAGGATAGTTTTATGTACCCCTATCATGTTCGCCGCCATGCCGGCGCAGCGGTCGGAGTTTGCCTTTACCGTGTCCAGCAGGTCGCGGACGGTCTGTATATCGCTCCTGTCGGCAGGCGTTGACTTGATCTTCAGCACAAGGGGGTCTTTTACGATTTCCTTTACCATATGCAACGTCCTTTCAGATACTTCGGTTATATTTTAGCACAAAATAATATATAATGCAAATTTGCAATATTACAAATTAAATCCTGCATAAAATATGAATATAAAGTAAATAATATAGCTATATAATGTTATTTTTGAATAATGATATTGACAATAATGCAAATATATGGTATACTGTATTTAATGAAAAAGCTCGGACAGCTTTGCGGTTCACAATGGCGTGACCCGTATATGTCCGAGCTTTTGTTATTTTGTTGGGAACACGTTCAGCGTGTCACCGCTGCACATGGCAAGCATGATATCCTTTTCGGAGGAGTAGCCCTGACGGTCAAGCTCCTTTTTCAGCCATATTTTGTCTTTGCCCTCATGTTTGAGGTTTTCCTCGCATATCCTGCCCTCCATAATGACGGGTATTTGCAGCGTTTCCTGTTGGGGCGACAGGTTAAGGTCGTTGGGCGTTGCGGGGCGCTCCGTGCTGACGGGGAGGATACTCAGGGCACCGTTGCTTTCCATGATGACCGTCTGCACGGCGGAAAGGTCAAAGTAGCCCTGATTGCGGCACTTCATGATAAGCTCGTTGATATCTATGTGCTCTTTTTTCATGTTTTCGCGGTATATCTTGCCGTTGTTCATCAGTATGGCAGGGCTGCCCGAAAGCAGCCGCCGCGACTTCATCCAGCGGTTTGTTATCAGCGATACGCACAGCGCGGATACGGCGTAGACCACCATGGCTGTAAGGCTGTGAAGCGGCTTTTCCAGCTCGGTCGCCATTTCGGCGGCAATAGAGCCGATGGAAATGCCTGTGATATAATCGAACATACTAAGCTCCGATACCTGCTGCTTGCCCATTAGCTTTGTCAGCAGAAACAGCACCGCGATGGACGCCAGCGATGTAATAAACACTTGTAAAATTTCCAATGCAAACATCTCCTTTAAGAGATATTTTGCGCAGATACGGCGTGTTTATTCCAGTTTCAGCTTTGCAATATATTTTTGCAGTACGGCGTCCACTTTTCCGAAATCCACAGCGGAAATGTAAAATTCCTCCAGCTTGTCGTGAGCCTCCTTTGCGGAGCGCAGTGAGGAATAAGCTTCCTCCAGCAACTCGGACGCGGCGCGGGCGTTGAATTTCAGACGGGATTTTTTCGCCGAAAGCATATCGCGGCGGTAGAAGCGCATAAAATTCACGGGACGCTTTTCCTCAAGCCTGATATGGTTTATGCCGTTGGCGGAAATAAAGGATATTTTCAGCTCGGGTATGCGCATATGCTCATATACCGTGCCGCCGTGTATTGTACAGCAGCTTATTTCCGCCGTCAGACCGCGTGCGGCGGCTTCATCTGCCATGCCGCGCAGGAAAGCGTCGGCGCCTGCAAAATAAGGGTCACCCAGCAGATATATCATATCGCCGTTTTCCATCAAGGTGGAATAGCCGTCGGGAGTTACAGCCGATATCTGCTTGTATACAATGCTGCCCGTTTTTTCGGAGGGCGCGGTAAATGTCTTTTTGGCAAAGCGGCGGATAAAACCGCTGAGCTTATCACGGTTGAGGGCGTCGGAGGCGATATTCACGGTATCGTCCAGTATGGAAGCTGCGGCGGAAAGATATCTGCGGCAGCGGACATGGAATTTGCTGTAATACTTCTGCGCGTCAATGATATTATCCTTATTTTCAGCCAGCTTTGCCGTATCCCAGCAGTCGCCGAGATTAAGTATTTCCTGCACCGCGCCGGGATATTCCGGCTCGAAAACGTGAGGCGCAGTGCCGTCCACAAAGACCGTCTTGTGCTCTTTCAGCACTACCGCGTCGGCGGAGGACGGGTCGGACGAGCAGTAGTAAAGCTCACGCTCTTCATCGGCAAAGGTCTCGCAGATACGCTTCATAAAGGTGGATTTTCCCGTTCCCGGACCGCCCTTGATTATATAAGTATGGTAATCGGGGGAGTTTATAATATCCCCGAAAGGTGTGCGGAATCCCGTCGGCGAGCTGCCGCCGAGATAAAATAAATGCAGATCTCCGGTATTCATTCTATCAGCTCCGTTTACAAAAATTTCGGCAGGAGATACTTTCGCGGCTCCTTTCCTCTTACATTTTATGAAATATTGTAAAAACGGTGCGTGACAGAAGCATTTTTTTGTCACGGTATTTCAACGAATAAAATATTTGTTGAATAATTATGGACAATTTATTGT
>JBJEQM010000279.1:0-1657 GCA_051881755.1 Oscillospiraceae bacterium | reverse complement strand
CCCGCCCGCATGATAAATGACATATTTTGTAAGGATATAATTTCCGCCCGATACTATTATTCCTTTACAGAGCCGTTTACAAGACCGCTGTAAATATATTTCTGGAGAGTAAGGAAGATTATCAGCATTGGTACGATACAAATTACGATACCTGCGAAGATTATCTCCCACTTTGCGCCGTAGGGTCCCATAAAGCGGTAGAGCGATGTGGATACAACGGCGTAGTTTTCGCCCGGCATATACAGCTGAGGTGTGTAGAAGTCGTTGTAGATAGATACCGTCTTGATGATAAGCACGGTGGCGATGGCAGGCTTCAGCAGCGGCAGGATAATGCGGAGGTAGATGGTGAAATATCCTGCGCCGTCCATAATGGCGCTTTCGTCAAGGGAGTAGGAAATGTTGTTGAGGAACTGTATAAATATGTATATTGATATAATGTCCGTTCCGATGTAAAGCACGATAGGCGCTGCCATTGTTCCTACGAGGTGAAAGGAGTCCATGATGCTGTATACAGTTACCTGCATGGAAATACCGGGGAACAGGGTCGCCATAAGGAACAGCGCCTTGACTATTGTGCTGATCGTGCCCTTGAAGCGCTGGAGAACGTACGCTGTCATTGTGCCAGTGATGATAGTGCCCGCGCAGGAGATGACCAATATAATAGCGGTGTTTTTCAAGCCGAGCAGCACCTTGCCGTCTATAAATGCCGTTTTGTAGTTGCTCCATTCTATTTCTGTGGGGAGCGCAAATACGTTGGAGGAGAGAAATTCGGTATTGTTTTTCAGCGAGCCGAGAAATACTACTACCAGCGGTATGATTACAATAAGGCTTGCAATCACCAACACTACATATTTCATTATGTCAAAGAATATTTTTGTAAAGCGGCTGCCATGCTGAAAAGAGTATGTTTCCATTTATTTTTCCTCCTTGATGGCAAGCTTTTGTATAATGGTGACGACTATGATTATCAGCGTCAGGACGACCGCCATTGCCGAGGCTAAGCCGAATTTATCGTACTTGAATGCCGTTTCCGTAGTCTGGATAACGAATGTGCCTGAGTTCATTCTGCCGCCCGTTACGATATAGGGTATTTCGTATACGCTGATAGCGCCCTTTACCGCGAGTATCATTTGCAGCAGGATAATGGGTCTGATGCCGGGAGCGATAATGTAGCGGAACTGCTGCCAGCGGTTTGCGCCGTCCAGCTCCGCGGCTTCGTACAGGTCGGGGGATACGGACTGTATTGCGCCGATAAACATTACAAGGTCGAAGCCGATATAACGCCATATTGAGATAAACACAAGGCAGACATTGACAAGTCCCTCGGTGGAGAGGAATTTTACGGGGTCGCCGCCGAATAGGGTTATAATGGAGTTGAGCGTGCCGTCGGTGTTGGTGACGCCGTCTCCGCGCTGGAAGAAGCGGCGGAAGATAAGCGCTACGGCAACGGTGTTTATCATGTAGGGGAAGAAAAGTATACCCTTGAAAATATTGGAGCCCCTTATCTTGGAGCATAGTATCGTCGCCAGAAACAGCGCCAAAGAAAGCTGTATAAACGAGCCTGCAAGATAATAAAGGCTGTTTTTGAAGGCAGAAAAATATTCGGGTGTGGTGAAAATGGTCTTATAGTTTTCCAGCCCGATGAATTTTGCGTTAG
>JBJEQM010000278.1:0-6144 GCA_051881755.1 Oscillospiraceae bacterium | reverse complement strand
GTGGCGCAATTATAGCTGTCGGATTTGTCTATAGGTTGGTCAAAGATTAGTATTAATACCCACTCTTTGTATGATTTAACATTTATTTATTGAAATTGAGCAAAAAAACTGTTATAAATAATTTTAAAAAGGGCTTTTATTTTTCTTTGATATATGGTATAATATTAATACTGCGTATAACTTAGGGCAAAATGTCCCGTCTCTAAGGCGGATCTCATTTTTGCTTACGTTAAATTACGGGGCAAGCCCCTTATTGAAACGACCACAGCCTGCGCAGAGAGCGCAGTTCATATATATTTTTATGGGAGAGAAATTTACTTGGAAAAGTTTATTATAAAAGGCGGACGCCGCCTGCAGGGAGAAGTTGAGATAAGCGGCGCAAAAAATGCGGCTGTCGCTATAATCCCTGCCGTGGCTCTGTCCGACGAGCCTTGTATATTGGAGAACGTGCCCAATATCAGCGACGTTTCCATCTGTCTGCGTATACTATATGAAATGGGAGCGGACGTCAAGTTCCTTTCCAAAAATACCGTCCGCATCGACGCGACCCGCATCACAGACCCCATTGTACCATATGAAATGGCAAAGCATATGCGCGCGTCATACTATTTTCTCGGCACATTCTTGGGAAAATTCAAGCGTGCCAGAGTTGCAATGCCCGGCGGCTGTTATCTCGGCGACCGTCCTATCGACCAGCACCTGAAAGCTTTCGCCTCTCTCGGAGCGGCGTGTACTCTCGACCACGGCATGGTGGATATCCGGGCGGAAAATCTTATCGGCTCGCAGATATATTTTGATATGGTGACCGTGGGCGCGACTATAAATACCATGCTTGCCGCCGTAAAGGCAACGGGCATGACCGTTATCGAAAACGCCGCCAAGGAGCCTCACATCGTCGACCTTGCAAACTTCCTCAACTCCATGGGCGCGGATATTATGGGCGCAGGCACGGACGTTATAAAAATACGCGGCGTGAAGTCCCTCAAGGGCGCGACCTATGCCATTATCCCCGACCAGATAGAAGCAGGCACGTTCATGGTAGCCGCTGCTGCCACAAGGGGCGACGTGCTCATAAAGAATGTTATACCCAAGCATCTTGAAAGTATAACCGCCAAGCTTGAAAAGATAGGCGTTAATGTAGAGGAATTTGACGACAGCGTAAGAATTTACGTTGACGGTCCTCTTGTAAAGACCAGCGTAAAGACAATGCCGCACCCCGGCTTCCCTACGGATATGCAGCCGCAGATATCGACGCTGCTTTGTCTGGCGGAGGGCACAAGCATTGTTACCGAGTCCATTTTCGACAACCGCTTCCGCTATGTTGACGAGCTGCGCAGAATGGGCGCGGACATCAAGGTGGACGGCAAGGTAGCCGTTATCGAGGGTGTAGGCTCTCTTATGGGAGCGCCCGTTACCGCTCTTGACCTGCGTGCAGGCGCGGCGCTTGTTATTGCGGGACTTGCCGCAAAGGGCGTCACGGAGATAGAGGATATTTACCATATCGAGCGCGGATATGAGGATTTCGAGGGCAAGCTGAGAGGTCTGGGAGCAGATATCGTAAAAAAATCCGTACCCGGCGGTACGGCTGTAAGGAAAGCGTTATAATAAACCACATTGGGAAAACCGCGAAGCGGACTTAAAGTTTCGTTCACCTTTTCAAAGGTTGATGAAACTTTAAGTCCGCTTCGCGGTTTTGGGCAACAGCCCCATATTCAATATAACAAACTCAGCTTACCATCAGCGCAAGAATTGTAAGTCCCTTATCCTCGCTGCCCTCGGCAGGCTTAATTTCAATAGTATGCTTCACCGTATCATTGGCGAGGACAAACTGCTTGCCGTAGCCGTAATTGCCCCAGCCGCCCGAGAAGTCCGCTTCTATCTTGCCCTTGCGCTCGCCGTCAACGTATACCTCGTATGTGCCGCTCTTGCCGTCGGTGGTGCAGAGATATAATACTCCAAAGTTGCGGCATTCTACCTCAAAGGTTATGCTTCCGCCATTCGCTGTTGACCAGTTGTCGGGGAACTGTGTATATACATTGTTTCCGCTCACATCGAAATTCTCGGCGGATACTGCTGTGATATCCTCTGAGCCGAGAAGCTTTGCGTTGGCGTAGTAATCCTTTGTATAGCCCTCTGCGGTAAATGGGGCAGGCTCGGCTGCATTGGCGCGGTCATCATACACGCCGTCCAGATAGCGGCTCAGAATCTGTCCGATAATATCGTGTCCTGCGTCGTTGGGGTGGATATTGTCGGGGGAGATGTCGCTCCATGGGAGAGTACCCGCTTCAACCTCGGGATATACCGCGTCGTGATAGCTTATCATGGGCAGGTCGTATGCCTTGCCTACCTCCTTGTGGACGTCCTGTAAGCTTGTACCGTTGTCCATTGTGGTAAAGAGAAGTATAACGGCAGGGTCGCCCTCATGGGAGAGTATCTTCCGCACAAGGCTGTCATAGGAGTATTTGTTCATGGTCTTGTCGGTATCGTTGACGGAAAATTCCACGATAACAACATCGGGGTTTTTATCAAGGAGCTGCTCGTCAACGCGGTGAACGCCAAGATATGAGTCCGTGCCGCCGATACCTGCGTTTACAAAATTGAACTTGCCCTCGGGGAACTTGCCGCTCCACCAGCTGAAAAACTTGGACGCGTAGCAGTTATCCTGATTTGATGCGGCGGTGCCTTGCGTGATAGAGCCGCCGATAACGCCCACGGTGACTTCCTCGCCGCTTTCCGCCTTTTTCATGGCTGCCGCAAGCCTGTCGGTATTACCCTCGCTCATAATGGCGCGGCTGTACATCTTATCGGAAACGCCTGCCGCAAGGTCTACCATAACTGTCGGGTCAACGGCGTTATCCTCCGTGACGGCAGTCGTGACCTGCTCCGCCGTTTCGGCAGGAGTTGTCTCCGCGTTATCGCCGCCGCTCTTTCCGCAGCCTGCCAGTATTGAGGCGCAGAGCGCCGCAGCAGCCGCCAAAGCGGCTATTTTTGTGATCTTCATCGGTAATATCTCCTTTATATTAATTATAGTGTTTCAAAGTATGCCGCCATAAACAGCGCGGCAGAGTTGCAGTTTATGGAGGTCTCGTTTGTGGAATAGCAGAAGCCCGTATCGCAGTAGCATTTTGCGGGAGGGGTGTCCTTGGGAATGTTCCACTTGGCGTAATCGTCGTCTCTGTCCGAGTTTGCGCCTATGACCACCAGTCCCGGCACGGGCTTGTCAACATCGTCGAACGCCGAGGGACGGTGGTGGGGCTGAGTAACGCTCCTGCTGCCGAAGCCCGTAACATAGCTTATGCCCATGGGGTTTTTGCCCAGTATATAATTGAACTGCTCCGCCGCAACGCCGATGTAATTTTCGCATTGAAGTATGATATCGGCGCAGATAAGGGTTATCCCCCCCGACAAAATGGAAATATTGCTGCCGAATTTGTAATCGTCGGGAGACTTGGCTGTCTCGTAGCCGCTCTTTTCCGCAAGGGACGCAAGATTATCCGCCTGTATACGAAATTGCAGACCGACGCTCCTTTCCACGTCTATATCCTTTTCGCGGTCCGACAGGACATAAGCCAGCGCTCCGAAACCGCCCGTACTGCGGGTCTCGAAGCCCGTCAGGCAGGCAGACCTGCAAAGCTCGCGTATACGTCTGCGGAAAATGTCCTCTCCCGTCATGCTGTAAAGCTCGCATACCGTCCAGAAAAGGGTATCGCCGAAATTGCAGTCTGGCATATTTTCCGCTGCTTCGGACTCTGTATCCGCCAAATCGCGGAACGGCTCATATTCGGGATTGTTGGAAAGCCATATCCAGCCGTTGAACGCTGCGGACTGAAGCAGGTCGGCAAAGTCGCGGTCGAATTTATCGTATACCGACGAAGCAAGCGCCGTTACCGCCACAAACTCCGCCGTAGCCTGATGTGAGCAGGGGAAAATATACATCTGCGAGGTATCGTCCTCGGGGAGAGTATAGGAGCTTTGTCCTATGGGGCTTACCTTATGGTACACTCCGCCGCCCCGCGTCTGCATTTTCAGCAGCCATTCCAGTCCGTGACGACATTCGCAAAGTATATCGGGCATATCTCCGCCATCGGGTATATTGCCCTTTTCGGGGAAAGCGGAGGGGAAAAGCTTGTATGCGTAAAGCATATGTGCAGCGGCGGTGCAGACTGAGGTGACATATCTGCCGTAGCTTCCCGCAGCGTGCCAGCCTCCGCTGACATCGGCAGTCACATCTTTATTATGATACAGCACCGCGTTATCGCTGTGGCATATATTATGAGTATACTCTCCTGCATAGTCTTTGTCAAGAGCTGCGCCGCATCGGTTATAATAAAAGGCTTTCAGCAAAGCGTTTTTCAGCTCCGAATAGGGCTTTCGGCATATATCAAAGGTATCAGATCTGCGCCTGCCTGCGTGGATATAATATCTGCCCTCAAGGTTGAACTGCGAAAAATCCGCGGTCTTGACCTCGTCGCCCGAGGCTTCGTCAAAGCCGAAGCTTGTCATAGTGCCTGCGTACATTGTCCTGCCGCTGTCGGCGGAAATGACCTCGAAGCCCGTGCCCGAGCCTGTAAAAACCGCTTTTTTCGGCATATCCGCAGGATATCCCAGCTGATTTATATGTATTGCCGATCTCATGAAAATCATCACTTCCTGACTATGACTGTTTACTTTATTATACAACAAATATGCGGTGATTACAAAACGATATTATATAAAATTTATAAATTTTACTTGAAGATACTCGCGAAATATGTTAATATGTATGTACAAATTAACCGAAAGGAAGTATTTACTTATGATAATATTACCCGAAAACAAGGATCTGCGATACATGGGAAGAATAGACCGCTCCGACAGGAACGCCCCCCGCTTTTATTTTGCGGGCTCCTGCGTTATACTGCGCTTTACCGGCAGGAGACTGGGAGCTGTTATAAACAACAAAACAGCGTGGGGAAGTCTTTCTTTGGGCGCCGTTATCGACGGGGAGATGTACAAAGCACCCCTTGCCCCCGCAAATGACGGCAGGGACGTTTCCCTCACCTTTGCCGACGACCTGCCCGACACCGAGCATACCGCGGTGATATACAAGCGTTACGCCGCAAATCACGCATTTACGCTGAAAGGCGTTGACATTGACGGAGAGCTCCTCACCCCTCCCGAAGCCCCCAAGCTGAAAATAGAAGCATACGGCGACAGCGTATGCGCGGGGGAGGTCATCGAGGCGCTGGACTATGTTGGCAAGTGCGACCCCGAAAATCACAACAGCATTTACGATAACGTGTGGAACAGCTTTGTAATGCAGACCGCGCGAAATCTTGGCGCACAGATACATAACATCTGTCAGGGCGGCATTGCGCTGTTTGACGGTACGGGCTACTTCCACGCTCCCGACTTTATCGGTCTGGAGAGCACCTATGACAAGCTTTGCTATTTCCCCGAGGGCGGCGAACTTACGGAGTGGGATTTCGCGGAGTATATCCCCGATATTGTCATTATCGCCGTAGGTCAGAACGACAAGCACGACGGCATAAATGATAACGATGATATAAACATATCCGACCCCGTTTACCGTGAGAAGTGGAAGTCGGCTTACAAAAAGCTGGTGTGTACGCTGAACGGCAAATATAACGCTCCCAAATTCGTGCTGACTACCACCGTCCTTATGCACGACCCCGACTGGGATAACGCCATTGACGAGATAAAGGACGAGCTTAACGCCGAGGGTATCAGAGCGTATCACAATATGTTCAGCCGCAACGGTGCGGCAACGCCGGGACACCCTCGTCTCCCCGAGCATGACGAAATGGCGCGTGAGCTGACGGAGTTTATTGAAACAAAGGTCATATAAAAAGCCGCTAAGACGCAAACCCGCGAAAACCGCGAAGCGGACTTAAAGTTTCGCCCGCCTTTTCAAAGGCGGCGGGTTTCCAAAGGGCAGAGCCCTTTGGTCGCGCTCCGCAGAGCGCGAAATCTCCTAAAACTGACATATCATAGCAAACAAAGCTAAAAACAAGCAAAGAAACGGTACAATAAAAAACGCCGATTGCAAAGAAAAGTTAGTCCGCACATAAAAATCAATTCAATGCAAACTAACTTGACCCGATAAAATGCAATCGGCGTTTTCAATTTTCAAACAGCGAAGCG